>JANRJM010000004.1 GCA_033763975.1 Planctomycetota bacterium | reverse complement strand
CCCCCCCCCCCCGCCCCCCCCCCCGCCCCCGCCCCCCCCCCCGCGGCCCCCCCCCCCCCCCCCGGCGCGCCCGATCGCCCTGTGGTGTTGGCTGGCTCCCGTGTCAGCCCGAGGGCGCGCCGAGGGCAGTGTGTGTTCGCCTTCGTCGCAACGATGTGCTGCACAAGAGTGCATGCGGTTGCGCAGCCGGTACCGCAGGAACACGTTCAAGGGTGGGTGGACGGGCGGAGTGCGCTAGGGGCTCAGGTCGGCAACAAGTTCGCTGTTGAAGCGAACTGGAAAGTCAACCTGCGAATCCCGCTTGATCCTTCGACCACAGAGGCACTCGCGCGTGACCTTTCCGAGTTCCCCGATCACCCGCTTCGCGGGCGGCAGCAGAAGATGCGCGACGCGGCAGAAAAGGGAATCGAGACCGCCCGATACCTCGCTGCGGCGGACAACCTGTGGAGAATTGCAAAGGACGAAGCCGGGCCGGACGGCACGCGTTGGCACTCCGGCGGATCGGGCGACGACGCCTGGATGTGGTACCAGACCGAGGTCACGGTTGTGCATGCGGAGCGCCCGCCCCATGGTCGAGACTACCCTGACCTCCGCTTCGAGTACCTGGTCGACATCCTCGACTTCACAACGGGCGGACTCGCAGACTTGCCTCCACGGACGCGCACGTGGCGGGTCACCGAGCACTCCGGAAGTAGTTGGAAGGCGGTGGCCCATGTCGGCGAGCCACCTGTGCAATATACGGCGGTGGGTAGCTGGGATCCCGGCGCCGGTCGAGGCACCGTGCTCGCAGTAACATCTGATACGTCCCGAACCGAGTACTCGGAATGGCGTGAACGGAGCGGATTCTGGACCGCGGGCGTCGTCAAGCAGTCTACCAATGATGGCTATCGCCGAACGGCAACGCTGATCGACATTGGCACGCCGCCGCGGGAGAAAGTCGCGGCGCTCGCTCGAACTCCGACGCCGGGCACCCCCGATGCACTTCTTACGGAGGCGCCGCCGATGACTCTCGTTGATCTTCGCGGCACCGTGCCGTCCGCGATCCGCCACACGCCGGAGGGAATGATACAACTCGACCTCCAGGAGACGCCACAGAGTGCAGCCCGGCGGATGTTCCGCTGGGCTGGGTGGGCGATCGGTGGTTCGCTGACGGCATTGCTCGGCGCGGCGGTCTGGTGGCGTGTTCGTCGAGGGAGTACCTGAAGCCAAGGAGATTCACATGCTTGGTCGTCTCTCGTGTGTTGTGGTGATTGGTACGGCGGGGCTGCTCACTTCCATGGCCTGGGCGCAGTTCTGCTATGTAAACTCCCAGGTACAATGCTGCAGCGTCGTGGCGCCGGGACCCGGCACCCAGCAATGCGGCTCTACAACATGCGTCGACGTGATTCTCATCGATTCGACCATAAACTATGTGCAACCCACATCGTCGAGCGGCCACAAGACAACTGTCGTGCAAGAAACACCGGTCACATGCAAGTGGGAAAAGCGGTACTGTGTCAATGGGGTCTGCAAGCAAGGGCCAAATGAAGAGCTTCAATGCACCCCTTCTCGCCTCGATACGCCGCTTACTGCTTGCCCGTGAGGGGTCGACATGCGCCGGCTCTCCGTCATCCTCTGCTGGCTCACGGGCACGGCGTTCGCCGCGACGGGCTTCGCAAAGTTGATGGACCTCGGCGAGTTCGAGGCCCAGCTCGCGGGCTGGACTTTGCTCAGCGAACCCTCGTTGCGCGCACGCCTTGTCATCGGGCTGCCGGCCATTGAGATCTTGCTCTTCGTGGGCTTTGCATGTTTCCCAGAGAAGCGAGCAGTCTATGCGTGCTGCATGCTCGTGGTTCTGATCACGTTTTCGGCAGCCTACAGCATCGAAGCACTCGGTAGCGGCCCTCCGGACTGTGCGTGCTTTGGGATCTTTTCGCGGCACGTGGCGTTCCAGCACGAAGCCGGATGGGTGATTGCCAGGAACGCATTTCTCGCACTGCCGCCCGCAATGCTGCTGGCGGCCAACAGAGGACGCGGCGGGTTATCGCCTCGGGCCTCGGTCTCGCGCGGCGCGAGGGGATTTTCCGTTCTCGAGATGCTCATTGTGATTGTGGTGGTCGTGGCGCTGCTGGCTATCCTCTTTCCGGTGCTTCGCCACGTGCGTCGATCGGGTCGAGACGCAGGCACGCTCAACAACCTCCGCCAGCACGCGGGCGTGTTCCTCCTCTACAGCGCCGATCATCGCGAGCAGTTCCCATACTTCACGAAGCCGCTGCCCGGCCCCGCCACCCCCCTCGAAGACCCGAGCGGCCGGATCTGGAATGTAGGCTACTTCCACGCACACTTCATGTGGCCCGTAGCACTTTCTCATGGATATTACAACGGAACAACCACACGCGGCAGCATTCGCAGCCCGTTCCGTTCGCCCGAACCGACGTGGGATTATCAGTATCCGTGCGTCTTTATAGCCGACCCGGCTTATTGGAGCACGTTTACGCGCAAGCATCCTCCGGTGCAGTTCCGCGCGGTCAAACTCAGCGAGGTCGCTCACCCGGGATCGAAAGTGCTCATCAGCGACGATGCGCTGTGGAAGTCGACCGAACGCACGTCGCCGCAAGGCGCCGGCGGCTGCGTCGATGGCCACGCCGAGATCATCGCCGTCGGTCGCATGGCACCCTTCTACCGACCCGGCGACACGAGCTTCGAGTATGGCCGGCACATCTCGTCCAATCCGCTGATGCACACCCTCGGGGGCGTCCACGCCGCCGACTTTGGTCCGCGTTAGACGGGGCCGACTGCACGCGGCGGGCGTGGTGAACGCTTAATTCGCGACTACTCGATCGTTTCCGAGGACTGGCAGTCCACAAGGTGTCCCCGGCCACGCATCCAGCCGCGCGCCCGGATTCGAACGGGAACGCGAGTTCGGGAGCTTCGTGCCAATAACCTTGACCGACGCCGCCTGTCGTGGTAACTTGGGTAGAGTTCGCGGTCGTGGCGGGCGGGCGCGGTGCGCTCGCGTTCGCCGGGAGTCCTCGGCATGGACGACCAGGCACCCAAGCCGGATCTGGAAGGCGTCGAGGGCGTCGTGAAGTGGTTCGACCCTCGCAAGGGGTACGGCTTCATTATCGGGCCCGAGGGCCAGGACATTTTCACGCACTACAGCGTGATCCAGGGCGAGGGGTTCCGCGCCCTGAAGGACGGGGCGGCGGTCAACTACGACGCCGTGAAGTCGGACAAGGGCTGGAAGGCGACCCGGGCGGCCCGGATCGAGCGGGTCGAGGTGACCGACGCCGTCAAGCCCACCGGCTATTCCCGCGCGCCGCGGCCTTCCTGACCGGCCTCACAGGCGCCCCGTCCGACGCGTGCCGCGCCCAGGCCCGCAATACTCAGGCCGTGATCTGGGCGGCGGTCTTTACTTTGGGCATGCTGGCGGGCGGGTTGATCGCTGGGCTGACGGCGCGCGCACGCGATCGAGCGGCGCGGGAGCGGTCGCTCGAGGCGGAGCGACGCGCGCAGCACGGCGAACGCCTGGCCGAGTTGGGCGCGATGACCTCCGGGCTCGCGCACGAGATCAAGAACCCGCTCTCGACCATCGGGCTCAACGCGCAGCTCTTGGGCGAGGCGATCGAGGGACTGCCGGACGGGCGGCCCGTGCCCGCCGACGAGCGCCAACGCCTCGTCCGTCGCGTGACGTCGCTGCGGCGCGAGGTCGAACGCCTGCGGGGCATCCTGACCGACTTTCTGTCGTACGCAGGCGAAGTGCGGCCCGATCTCGCCCGTGCCGACCTGAACGGCGTGGTGGAGGAACTGGCCGATTTCTTCCAGCCGCAGGCGCTGCAGCAGGCGGTGCGTTTGCGGACGGACCTCTCGCCCGGGGAGGTGTGGGCGACGATCGACGTGCAACTGGTGAAGCAGGCGGTGCTGAACCTGATGCTGAACGCGGTGCAGGCGATGACGCGGGGCGGGGGCGGGGACGGCGCCCAGGCGGCGGTACGCGAGCTCATCATCCGGACAGAACGGACGCGCGAGGGCCCGTCGTGGCGGGCGCGGGTGCACGTGATCGACACGGGGCCGGGGATCGCGCCCGAGGTGCTGGGCCGCCTGTTCACGCCGTACTTCACCACGAAGGCGGGTGGGAGCGGGCTGGGGCTGGCGACGTCGCGCCGGCTGATCGAGGCGCAGGGCGGGCGGATCGACGTGCACACGGAGCCGGGGAAGGGGACGGACTTCACGGTAACGCTGCCCGGGGCGGAGCCGGCGGGCTAGGCGCCCCGTATCGTCCGGCGTGCTGATCCTCACCGTGCTGCAAGGGCCCGACAAGGGGCGGAAGTACGAACTGCCGGCGCACGAGCCCCAGTTGATCGGGCGGTCGAGCGAGGCGTTGCCGATCTCGGACGACGCGGTGTCGCGTCGGCATGCGGAACTGACGCCCGACGACGGCGGGTGGTACATCCGCGACCTTCAATCGCAGAACGGGACGCACGTGAACGGCGTGCGGATCGCGGACCGGACGCGCCTGCGCGTGGGGGACCAGATCCGCGTGGGGCAGACGCTGTTCGTGTACGGCGTGACGGACAGCACGGACCCGGACGTGGTGCGCGTGGTCGGGCCGTCGCGGATGGACGCGTCGATCGATCGGACGCTTCCGAGCACGACCCCGCCGGGGCTGCTGCTGCCGGGGGGCAACGACGACTCGGTGATCCTGGCCGAGCCCGAGCCGCGTGCGGCGGCGGTGGACCACCTGCGGGTGATCTACCGCCTGACGACGCTGATCACGCGTCCGATGGACCGGCAGGAGCTGTGCCGCGTGGTGCTGGACCTGGTGTTCGCGGAGTTCAAGCCGCAGCGCGGGTGCATCATGCTGGCGGGCGAGACGCCCGACGCGCCGCCGACACCCGCGGCGGTGAAGTACCGCGAGGCGCCGCTGGATCCGGAGGACGCGAAGATCCTCGTGAGCCGCACGATCCTGTTCCACACGCTGACGAAGGGCGAGGGCGTGCTGTCGAGCAACGCGATGAACGACCCGCGCTTCCAGAGCGGGGACAGCGTGCAGCGACTGCACATCCGCTCGGCGATCTGCTCGCCCATCCGGTTTGGCGAGCGGACGTTCGGGGCGATCTACATCGACTCGACGATGGCGAACTACACGTTCACGCCCGAGCAGTTGGCGCTGCTGAACGCGATCGGGCAGCACGTGGGGCTCGCGCTCGCGAACACCGAGGCGCACCAGCAGAAGCTCCAGAGCGAGCGCCTGGCGGCGATCGGCGAGACCGTCGCCTCCCTCTCGCACTCCATCAAGAACATTCTGCAGGGGCTGCGGGGCGGGGCCGACCTGGTCGAGATGGGGCTGCGCAAGGAAGACCTCAAGATCGCGGCGGGCGGGTGGCCCATTCTGCACCGGAATCTCTCGCGCATCATCAGCCTCACCATGAACATGCTCGCGTTCTCGCGCCAGCGACGCGTCGAGGTCGACCTCGCGCCGCTGGGCACGCTCGTGGACGACTGCGTGCAGTTGCTCGAAGGGCAGGCGGCCGCCCGGCAGGTGGCGATCATCTCGGACGTCGATCCCGAGATGCCCCCGGTGCCGATGGACGCCGCGCTGATGCACCAGGCGCTGATGAACCTGCTGACGAACGCGATCGAGGCGTGCCCGCCCGGCGACGGGGCGGTGACGGTGAAGGGGCTGTACCACCCGGGCGGGGGCGGGCGAGCGGCGGAGGCCGAGATCGCGGTGATCGACAACGGGCCGGGCATCCCGGCGAGCAAGCAGCGCTGGATCTTCGAGCCGTTCAACACGACCAAGGGCATCAAGGGCACCGGCCTGGGCCTGGCCGTGGCGAAGCGCGTGGCCGAGGACCACGGCGGGCGCATCGTGCTGGAGAGCACCGAGGGGCGCGGCGCCACGTTCCGGATTCTCATCCCCGCCGACGCCCACGGCATGGGCGATCCGTCGGCGACGGCCGCCTCACGCGGACCGATGTTCCCGGGCGATCTCGGCGGGCGCTAGGCCGGTGCGGCCCGGCACCTCAGGCCCCGGCGGGCGCGTCGGCACCCACGGCGGACGACGCGTCGGCGGGCGGCTCGGGCTCGCGCCGGAACACGACGATGCCGCTGTGCTCGTCCTGGCGCACGCCCGCGCGGCGCGTGCGCACGAGTTCCAGCAGCGCCAGGAAGAGCCCGATCATCTCGCCCCGCGTGCGCCCTTCGAAGAGCGACGCGAGCGCGACGCCCGGGCGGCCCGCGGGGGCGTCGCCGGCGTCGGGCGCCGTGACGCGCGCCAGGATCTCCTCGGCGTGCACCTCGATGGGGGTGTCGTCGTACGTGACCTCGTGGTCGCCCAGGCGTTCGAAGTTCACGGACTCGGCGATGCGCGCGAACGCGTCGGCCAGGTCCATGATGCTCAGGTCGTCGAGGTCGAGGTCCTCGGCCTGCGCCAGGGCGGCGCGCAGGCTCTCGTCGGGCACGTCGACGCCGGTGATCCCGGCGCGTCGACGCCACTCTTCGCCCCGGCGTTCGAGCGCGTCGCCCGCGTCGCGGAATCGCTTGTACTCGATGAGTTGTCGCACGAGGTCGGCGCGCGGGTCATCCTGGCTGGGCGGGGGCGCGTCGCCCGGGCCGGCGGGCGCCTGCCCGGGGCGGTCCTTCGCGAGCACGCGGCTCTTGATCTCCATGAGCGTGGCGGCCATGACGAGGAACTCGCCGGCGACGTCGATGTCGAGGCGCGCGGGCGAGGTCTCGCGCAGGGCGGTGAGGAACGACAGGTACTGCTCCGCGACGCGCGCGATCGGGATGTCGTGGATGTCGACCTCGTCGCGCTTGATGAGGAACAGCAGCAGGTCCAGCGGGCCTTCGAACGCGTCGAGCCGGACTTTGTACTCGTCGATCTGCATGCTCGCCCTCGTGCGACCCCCGTGCCGCGCCCGCCCGCTCCGGGCAGTTTACGCTTGTCCATGACGATGACGGGAGAACCGGCGGCCCACGCCCGCCCGGTGACGGCCTCGGGGGAGATCGAGTTCGCCCGGCGCGTGCTGGAGCACGAGGCCCGGGCGCTGCAGGCGACGGCGGGCGGCCTGGGCGAGGACTTCGCCAGGGCGGTCGGCCTGATCGTGACGTGCGCGGAGCGCGGCGGGACCGTGCTGATCTCGGGGCTGGGCAAGAGCGGGCTGGTGGGCGCGAAGATCTCGGCGACGCTCGCCTCGCTGGGCATCCCCTCGCACGCGGTGCACCCCTCCGAGGCCGCCCACGGCGACCTGGGGCGCTTCCGCCCCACCGACACCGTGATCTGCATTTCCTGCTCGGGCGAGACGGAGGAAGTGGTGGCGCTCGCGGGCATCCTGCGTCAGGACGGGCTGCCGATCATCTCCATCACGTGCGTCGGCGAGCCTGGCGCGCCGAGCACGCTGGAGCGCCTGGCGACGGTCGCGCTGCGCTTGCACACCTCGGGCGAGGCGGGTGCGCCGGAGTTCATCGCGCCCACGAGCTCCACCACCGCGACGATGGCGCTGGGCGATGCCCTCGCGCTGGCCGCGGCGAAGCGTCGCAACTTCACCGACGCCGACTTCGCCCGGCGGCACCCGGGCGGTGCGCTGGGCGAACTGATGCGCCCCGTGACGGACGTCATGCGCTTCGTGGCCGGGAAGAACCTGCCGCTGCTCGCTCGAGGCCTGTCGGTGCGCGATGCGCTCGTGCGGGCGGCGCAGGGCGGGCGGCGCCCGGGCGCGATGCTCATCGTCGACGACGACGGGCGCCTCGCGGGGATCTTCACCGACGGCGACCTGCGCCGGCTGGTGCTGCGCGGGCCGGACGAACTCTCGCGCCCCGTGGGCGAGGTGATGACCGCGTCGCCCCGCACGCTGTCGAGCGTGGCGCTCGTGCGCGACGCCGTCCGCATGTTCCGCGAGTTCCGCCAGGACGAGACGCCGGTGGTTGACGGCGACGGGCGTCCGGTGGGTCTGCTCGACGTGCAGGACCTGATCGCGCTGCGCCTGGTGGCGGACGAGCCCGGGGGCCGCGCGTGACGCCGCACATCCGAGCCTCGGGGCGGGGCGAGCGCCGTGCTGCGCGCCGCGGGTCGGCGCGCAGCACCGGGCTGGGCGTCGCGGCGGGCGTCGGCCTTGTGGTCATCGGCGGGCTGGCGTGGATGGTCGCGCGGTCGCCGTCGGCCGGTGATGCCGATGCCCCCGCGCCGGTAGTGGCGCCGCCGCCGGATGTCCGCGAGTTGGGCACGGGCGGCGGGGCGATCCAGGGCGTGGGCGGCGCGGGCAAGATGTTCTTGCAGGTGGTGGACCCGGGCGACCCGACGCGGATCCAGGCCGAGATCCGCGCGGACCGGTCCGAGCCGCTGGCGCAGCGCCGCGTGCGGATGGAGCGTCCGAGCGCGTGGGTGTATCTGGAGGACGGACGGTCGCTGCTGGTCGAGGGCGAGGCGGGGGAAGCCACCGTGCCGCCCGAAGGCTCGGACGGACGTCCGGACGACGTGGTGCTCACCGGCAGCGTGCGCGTGCGGCTGTACGACGAAGTTCCCGGGTCTGCGCGGCCGGACCCCGCGACTGGCGTCCCGCTGGTGTCGCTCGCGACGGAGCGCCTGCTCGTGGACGCGGAGCGGGGCGAACTGACGATCCCCGGGGAGTTCTCGTTCCGCTCGGCGCGGGCGGATTTCGACGGGTCGGACCTCGTGCTGGTCGTGAACGAAGCCGCGGGAAGGCTGGAGCGGTTGCGCGTGGGCTCGACGCGCGCGCTGGTCTTTCGGCCGGAGGCGGCGTCAGTGGCGGGCGTCGGCACGCCGACAGGCGCGTCGGGAAGCGCCGCGCCGGCCGTGTCGGCTGGCGATGCGCTGGTGCCGGCGGGTTCGGCGCCCGTCGCCGGCGGGGGCCCGTCGCGCGCGCCGGTCGGGCCGGCCCAGAGCGTCGTTGCACAGGGCGGCACGGGCGGCGCGAACGTCGAGACGATCTACCACACGCTCGCGTCCGGGGATGTCCGTATCTCGCGAGGGTCGCAGTCGCTGGCCGCGCCCGCCGCGGAGTTGTTCGTGCGGCTCGTCGACAACGCACTTCCGCCCGACGCGCTGGGGCCCGCCCGCGCGGGCGCGAACGTCGAGCCGGCGCGGCCCAGCGGCACCGCCCCCGCGCCGACGGCTGCTCCGCCGCCGGCGCCAGTTGTCGAAGGCTCTCAGACTCCCGGTGCGATCGCGCGACAGGACGACGAGGCGCCGCCGGACGAGCCTGTGACGATCACGTGGTCCGGGGCACTGGAGATCCGGCCGACGACCGATCCGCCCGGCGCGATGCAGCGCCAGCACGTGTACGTGCGGTGCGCGGCGGAGGTCGCCGGCGGCGTCGTGGCGCGTGACACCGAGGCGGACGTGACCGCGAGCGGGCGGACGCTCGAGTACGGCGCGACTCGGCGCGAGCTGTCGTTGTGGGGGGCCGGCAGTTCGGGCGCGACGCTCGCGGCGCCCGGGCGGGGCGAGGCGAGCGCGTCGCGCTTCGATGTCTCGCTGGCGACGGGGCGGGTGGTCGTGCCGGGCGCGGGCGTGCTGCGGGCCACGGGCGACGCGCCGGCGGCCGGGCTCGCTGGCGCACCGGGCGTGGGGCAGCCCGCGGGCGAGGCGGGCGAAGCGCGGGTGGTGTCGTGGACGACGGAGGCTGTGTTCGAGTTCGCGGTGCGTGACGGCACGATGACACGCGACCTGACGCGCGCCATCCTGACGGGCGATGCGCGGGCGTCGTCGGAGGGCGGGGCGCTGAGCGCGAAGTCGATGACGGCGGAGTTCGCCCCCGACGCCGAGGGCTCGCCCGCGCTGCGGCGCCTGCACGCCGTGGGCGACGCGACGGGCCGCGACGCGGAGGGGGGCGGGGTGCGGGGCGACACGATCGACGCGATCTTCGCGTGGTCGCCCGAGGGCGCGACGCGCCTGCAGCGCGTGGTGGTGGACGGGCGGGCCGAGGGCGTGCAGAAGAACACGCGCCTGGGCGCGGGGCGTATCGAGGCGGAGTTCGAGGCCGACGAGCACGGCGATCCCGTCGCGCGGCGCGTCCTGGGCACCGGGGGCGTGCGCTTCGAGGGCGAGGACGACACGCGCGCGACGGCCCGGCAACTCGACGCCGACCCGTCGCGCCGCCTGGCGACACTCACCGGCGACGCGACGATCTCGCGCGGCGACTCGTCGATCCACAGCGAGCAGTTCACGCTCGACGGCGCGGCGCGCACGCTGCTGGCGTCGGGCCCGGGGTCGCTCACGCACGCGGAAGCATCGGAGACCGGGCCCGTGACGGCCCGGGCCGAGGTCCGCTGGACGCAGCGCCTGCTCTACGACGAGACACTCGCCCGGGCCGAGGTGCACGGCGAGGTCCGCGGCACGCTGACCCGCGGGCGCGACAGCACGGACACGCTCAGCGCGGATCGGGCGGTGCTGCTGATCGACACGACGCCGACGGACGAGGGCTCGCGCCGCACGGTCCGGTCGGTCACGCTCACCAGCGACTCGGGCATGTGCAAGGTCGAGGCGCGCCGCTACGCGCCGGGCGCCGAGCCCCGCACGCTCGAACGCCTGCTGTACCTGGAGGGCGCGGAGATCGTCGCGGACCAGACGCGCGGCACGCTCGACGTGCCCGGCGCGGGCAAGCTGCTGGCGCTCGACCGGTCCGCCGCCGAGGCGACGACGCGCCCCGGCGCGCCGGGGGGCATCGGCGTCGGCCAGCGCGGAACGGCGCTGTTCACGTGGCGGGGCGGGCTGACGCTCGACCGCCCGCGCGGCACCGCGTCGCTGCACGACGACGTGCGCCTCGTGCACCAGCAGGGCGAGGGCGACTCGCGCACCGACCTGCGCTGCGATCGCCTGGACGCACGCTTCCGCGAGCACGCCGACGGCGACGCCCGACCCGCCGACGCGCCCGCGGGCGATCTGCTCGGCGCGGACGCGTCGGGCGCGGTGGTCGTGATGGCGAACGGGCGGCGCCTCGATTGCGGGCAGTTGTCGTACGACGCCCCGACCTCGCTGGTCGACGCGTGGTCGCGCGAGTCGCCGGTGACGCTGACGGACCCGCAGTCCGCGTCGCCCCTGCGGGCCGAGCGGATCAAGTGGTACCTCGACGGCGACCGGATCGAGCTGCTCGGCGTGGGCCCGGTGTCGGCCCCGCGCTGAGCGTGCGGGCTAGGCGAGCAACTGCGTGAAGCCCGTCGCCTCGCCGATCTTGTGGATGGTGAGCGTGTTCGTCTTCTTCGCCTGCCCCAGCGGGCGCCCCGCGAGGAGCACCACCGCGTCGCCCGGCTTGCCGATGCCCTTGGCGACCAGGTACTGGTCCATCGCGGCGTTCCACTCCGAGAGCGTGCCCGTGCCCGGGGGCGTCATGCAGATCGGCGTCACCGAGCGCAGCAGCGCCATGCGCCGGCAGGCGCGGGCGTCGCTCGAGCACGCGATGATCGGGATGTGGAAGCGGTTCTGGCTGAGGTACCGGGCCGTCCCGCCGTTCTCCGACCAGCAGACGACGGCGACGGCCCTGAGGTCGTGCGCGATGGAGTACGCGCCCTGCGCGAGGGCCGCGGTCCCGCGGTGGCTGGCCGTCAGGCGCGTGGGGGCCGCGTGCGGGTCGTTGCGCTCGCGCTGGAGCGTCTCGGCGGCGTCGACGATGCGGGCCATGGTCTCGACGACGAGCGCGGGGTGCCGTCCGGTGGCGGTCTCGGCCGAGAGCATGACGGCGTCCGCGCCGTCGAGGATCGCGTTCGCGACGTCGCTGGCCTCGGCGCGCGTCGGGCTGGCGTTCTCGATCATGGACTCGAGCATCTGCGTCGCGACGATGCAGGGCTTGCCGTAGAGCGCGCACGTCCGCACGATGCGCTTCTGCACCACCGGGACCTGCGCGAGGTCCATTTCGACGCCCAGGTCTCCGCGCGCGACCATGACGGCGTCGGACGCGTCGACGATCGCGTCGAGGTTCGCCACCGCCGCGGGCATCTCGATCTTGGAGACGACGGGGATCCAGGGCCCCTCGCGACGCTCGTACACGCCGTCGAGGTGCGCCTTGAGCGCCCGCACTTCGTCCGCCGTGCGGACGAACGAGAGGGCGAGGAAGTCCAGCCCGTGGCGGACGGCCCACTCGACGCACGCCCAGTCCTGTTCCGTCACCGCGGGGGCCGAGAGCACGCTCTGAGGCAGGTTGATTCCCTTGCCGCTGGTGATCCGCCCCCCCACCGTCACGCGGCAGCGCAGTTCGCCCCGGGCCGGGTTTGATTCGACCGCGAGCATGCGGATGGCGCCGTCGTTGATGAGCACCTTCTGGCCGATTGTCACCTCGTCGACCAGCGCGGGGTACGTGACGGGCAGCACCGGCTCGGGGCCCAGGTCGCCCGCGCGGACGCTCGCGAGATCGACGTTCCGCGAGAAGACCACGTCCTGCCCGACGGCGACGACCACACTGCCCCCGCCCGACGACGACGTTTCGCCCACGCCCGCGGGGATCGTCCCCACGCGGATCTTGGGGCCCTGCAGGTCGCCCAGGCACGCCACCTGCACGCCCATCGACTCGGCGGTCTCTCGCACGGCCTTGAGGCGGCGTTCGTGCGCGTCGAACCCCCCGTGCGAGAAGTTGAACCGGAAGACCGCGACGCCCCCGGCGATGAGCCGCCGGATGGTCTCGGGCGAATCGCTCGCCGGGCCGATCGTGGCGACGATGCTGGCGAGGATGGGCGGCGCGGGCACCTCGCTCGCGAGCGCGACGGCGGCCGGTTCGGGGTGTGTCGGCATGCGCTCCCTCTATCGGCCCGCGCCGGCCCCGGGCTCAACGCCGGTCAGGATCGGGGTGTGAACGGCCTGGGGCCCGCCCGCACGGGGGGACGCCGCCTGCCCCGTCCCGAGCGCGACGACCTCCTGGTACCGTGCACGGAAGAACCGGGTGTACGCGATCTCGCACCGGGCCCGGGCCGCCCGGTCGCGCCACACCGTGCTGATCGCCTTGTAGTTTTCCGGCGTGAAGGCGAGCGGGGCGCCGTCGGGCCCGGGCGTCGTCGGAAAGGCGTAGAACGCCGCTTCCATCGCCGCCAGCCGCGTGGCGTCTGTCGCGGGGTTCGCGCGGGCGGCGAGCAGCGCGGCCCACGCCTCACGCAGCGGCCCGGCGTTGTCGATCGCGAACGCGCCCATCATGATCGGGATCGCCGAACGCCACCCCGCGGGCTTTGCCGTGCTCGCGATCTCGAACGGGTTCACGCCCCGGTCGACGAACGCGTTCGCGTAGCGCTGGTACATCGCGCGGCGCACCGGCATCCGGCGCAGTTCGTTCACTTCGGGGCCCATGGGCTCCCCGCCGGGCCCGCGCGGGTTTGATGCGCCCGCGGGCGTGCCCGTGGCGTGGAACTGCCACAGCGCCTGCCCCTCGTCGCTCAGGCAGAACCGCACGAACCGGCGCGACAGTTCGGGGTTCGGCCCGCCGCGCAGGATCGACACCGGGTCGGCGTCGATGTACGTCTCGCCCGGCGGGTCGACGTATCCCACGCGGCTCTCCGACGGCGGCACGCCGGGGGGCGTCACCGCCTGCGCTTGGCCCCGCCCGTAGAAGTCAATCGCCAGACCCGCCGCCGAATCGCCCTGGCTCACGTCGATCGGAGGCTTGGGCGAGGAGTTCGTGAACGTCCGCGCGTTCGCGCACATCTCTCGCAGCAGCCGCCAGCCGGCGTCCCAGCCCTCGCGGCTCAGGATGGCGTCCAGCGATGTTGCGGCGGACCCGGACTGGCGCGGATCGGCGAAGGTGAGCCGTCCGCGCAGCTCCGGGCGCGCCAAGTCGCGGAACGACGCGGGCTCGGGCAGGCCGAGCTCGCGCAGCACGTCGCGGTTGTAGACGATGCCGAAGCCCGACACCGCGGTGCCGAGCCAGAACTGGTCGGGGTCGTACAGGCGCCCGGCGCCGATGGTGTTCTCGCCGAACCACTCGTCGAGCTGGGCCTGCTCGAAGCCGGCGGGCTCGGACATGGGGATCGATTGGTCCGCGCCGCCGACGCTCACGCGCGTGCCGGTCTTCAGCCGCCCGTGATCGAACGACCCGCCCCCGAACATGATGTCGTACGCGCACGCGCCGGCGGGGCAGGTGGGGTTCTTGGGATCGCTGAAGTCGAAGGCCGAGGCCGCCGCCTGGTAGTGCGCCTCGAGCACCTTGATGATCTCGCTGGTGCCTCCCGGCTGTCGCCAGTCGATGGCAACCGGTGTGCCGAACTCCCGGCGGTGCCAGCGGTCGAAGCCCTTGGAGAACTCGTTCTGAATCTGGGGCACGTGGGGCGTGACGACGACCAGGGTCGGCACATCCGCGCCGCCCACCCTGGGGGCCGCGCGGGGGCGCATCGCGAAGGGCACGCCGAGGATGACCGCGAGGAGGACGAAGATGCCGAGGCGCGATACGGTCACGACGCGATGATAGGAAACCGCGCGAACGCGCGCCCGCCTCGAGGGGCGCGGGGAAGGGGTGCACCATGGCTCTCGCCGCGATCATCACCGGAGCGGGATCGGGCATCGGGCGTCACATCGCGACGCAGTTGGCCGCGAAGGACTACCGGCTGGCGCTCGTCGGCCGGCGCGGGCCGATGCTCGAAGAGACCGCGTCGATGTGCCGGGGAGCCGGGCACGTGTGCATCGCGGCCGACCTGGAAGACCCGCGCGCCTGCGAGGGGGCGGCCGACGAAGCCGTGCGGCAGCTCGGGCGCCTCGACGCGCTGGTCAACAACGCCGGGTGGTCTCCCGCGGCGACCATCCCGCAGACGACGGTCGACATCGCGTCCCGCGTGTTCGCGATCAACGCGATCGCCCCGTGCCTGCTCATCGCGCGCGTGTGGCCGACGCTCGAGCGCCTGGCGCGCGACGAGCGCCGGGGCGGGGTCGTCGTGAACGTCTCGTCGATGGCGACGGTGGACCCCTTCCCGATGCTGTACGCCTACGCCGCGGCGAAGGCGGGCGTGAACTCGCTCGCGCGTTCGGTCGCCATTCAGGGGCGTCCGCTGGGCATCCGCGGGTTCGCGGTGGCGCCGGGCGCGGTCGAGACGGCGCTCCTGCGGACGATCGTGCCCGAGAAGGTCCTGCCCACCTCCAAGACGCTCCGCCCCGAGCGGGTCGCGAACGTCGTGGTCGAGTGCGTGCTGGGCGATCGCGACGGGCAGAACGGCGAGACGATCCTGCTGCCCAGCCCGTGAGGCGCTCGGGTGCGCGCCCCCGCGTGCCCGGGGGAGTTCATGCCGCCGCCCCGGGCCCCCGCGCGCCGTGGTACCGTTCGCCCGCATGCCCAAGCTCGAACTGCACTGGCGGATCCTGATCGCGCTCGTACTGGGCGCGCTCGTCGGCCTGGCCGTCAACCATTGGTGGACCGCCGACACCTGGCGTTCGCTGGGGGTCAACGACGGGGCCGCGTACCTCGCTGGCAAGCCCAGCGACGCGAACTCGGACGCCTCGTTCCTCGCGGGCGTGGCGCGGTTCGCGGCCCAGGGCACGGACTTCATCGGCAAGCTGTTCCTGCGCTGCCTGCGGTTCATCGCGGTGCCCATCGTGCTCTTCTCGCTCATCGCGGCGGTCGCGAGCCTCGGCGACCCGCGCAAGCTCGGTCGCGTGGGGGGCAAGACGATCGGGATCTTCCTGTTCACGGGCTTCACGTCCTCGGTGCTCGGGGTCGCGCTGGCGACGCTCCTGGCGCCCGGCACGCTCGTCGATGAGGCGCTGCGCGAGAACCTCCCGCGCGAGGCCGCGACACGGGCGGCCAGCGCCGGCGCGGGCGCGCAGGACTACAGCGCCTGGCGGATCGTGCTCGACACGATCCCCGAGAACCCGTTCAACGCCATCGCCAACGCGCAGATGCTCCAGGTCGTGGTGCTGTCGATCGTGATCGGCCTGGGCCTGACGCTCGTCGCGGAGTCCAGGTCGCGCCCCGTCATCGCGGTGCTGGAGGGCCTGGCGGAGGCGGTGCTGAAGCTGGTGCAGCTGCTCATGCACGCGGCGCCGTTCGCGGTCTTCGCGCTCATGACGACGATCATCGGCGGGCTGGGGCTGGGGGTTTTCAAGGCCCTGGCGGTGTACTGCGCGGTGGTCGTGCTGGGCCTGGGGCTGATCCTGTTCGTGCTCTACCCGACGCTCACCACGCTGCTCACGCCCCGCGACAACCGGGTGGGGTGGCGCCGGTTCTTCAGGGCGATGGCGCCCGCGCAGCTCTTCGCGTTCTCGAGCTCGTCCTCGGCCGCGACGCTCCCGGTCACGATGCAGTGCTGCCGCGAGCGCCTGGGCGCGTCCGAGGACATCACGAGCTTCGTCTGCTCGCTGGGCGTGTCGTTCAACATGGACGGGACGGCGTTGTACCAGGCGATCGTCGTGACGTTCCTCGCGCAGCTGTACGCCGTCGACATGACCTTCGCCGACACGATGACCGTGGCGCTCATGGCGGCGCTGCTGTCGATCGGCGTGCCGGGGATACCCGGCGGAAGCCTGGTCGTCATGGCGGTGGTGCTCGATTCGATCCGGGTGCCGGTCGACGGGATCGCGATCATCCTCGCGGTGGACCGCGTGCTGGACATGTGCCGCACGGTGATCAACGTCTCGGGCGACGCGATGGGCACCGCGATCGTGGCGGCGAGCGAGGGGAAGCTGCGACAGCCCGCGCTCGAGTGATCCGGGGGTTCAGCGTGCGGGGGGCACGATGCTCGCGATGTGCACGTCGCGGAGCTGGGCCTCGGGCACCGGGCTGGGCGCCCGGGTCATGAGGTCGGCCCCGATCTGCGTCTTGGGGAAGGCGATCACGTCGCGGATGTTGTCGGTCCCGACGAAGTTCATCACCAGCCGATCGAGCCCGAAGGCCACGCCCGCGTGCGGGGGCGCCCCGTACGAGAGGGCTTCCAGCAGGAACGAGAACTTCTCCCTGGCCTGCTCGGGCGTGAGCCCCAGCAGCTTGAAGACCTTGCTCTGCACCGCGCGGTCGTGGATGCGGACGCTGCCGCCCGCGATCTCCTGCCCGTTGAGCACGACGTCGTACCCCGCCGAGACGATCGCCTCGATGGTGACCTCGTCGTTCTCGTCGGCGTCGAGGAAGGCCTGCATCTGCTCGTCGGTCGGGCTGGTGAAGGGGTGGTGCATCGCGACCCACTTGCCGGTGTCCTTGTTCTTCTCGAACATGGGGAAGTCAACGACCCAGAGGAAGTTCCACGGGCCGCCCTCGGCGCCGGAGATCGGCACCACGCCCATGTCGCGCGCCACCTTCTGGCGCAGCTCGCCGATCGCCTTGGTCGCGGTCGAGTAGACGTCCGCCACGAAGAGCACCGTGTCGCCGATCTCGCACCCCAGCAGCGCCAGGAACTCGGCTTTGCGGGGCTCGAGGAACTTGGCGATGCCCGTGTCGAGCTTCGCCTGCCCGCCCTCGCCCGCGATGACCTTCACCACCGCGACCCCGCCCGCGCCGAAGCCCTTCACGAACTCGGTGTAGCCGTCGGTGATCTTGCGCGTGAGCTTCTCGGCCCCGCCCGGCACGCGGATGGCCTTGACGACGCCCCGCTTGCTGTTGAACAGCGGGCGGTCGGCGCCCTTCTCCAGCGCCGCCTTGAAGATGCCGAAGTCCACGGTCCGCGCGAAGTCCGAGATGTCGCGGATCTTCAGCCCGTACCGCGTGTCGGGGCGGTCGATGCCGTAGTCCTCCATGGCGTCGCGGTAGGTCATCCGCTGCATCGGCGGGACGTCGTACCCGGTCATCTCGCCCCAGAGGCGGCGGACGAACCCCTCGACCATCACCATGATCTGCTCGCGCCGCACGAAGCTCATCTCGAGATCGATCTGCGTGAACTCGGCCTGGCGGTCCGCGCGCGGGTCCTCGTCGCGGAAGCAGCGGCAGATCTGCATGTACCGGTCGCACCCCGCCACCATCAGGATCTGCTTGAAGAGCTGCGGGCTCTGGGGCAGCGCGTAGAAGCTCCCCGGCACGTTGCGGTTGGGCACCAGGAACTCGCGCGCCCCCTCGGGCGTGCTCTTGTACAGGATGGGCGTCTCGACCTCCAGGAACCCCTGCTCGTCGAAGTACCGCCTCGTCACCTGGTACACCTTGTGGCGCGCCTGCAAGACCCGCTGCATGCTCGGGCGGCGCAGGTCGATGTACCGGTGCGTCAGGCGGAGCTCCTCGTTGGGGAGCTTCGTCAGGTCGTCGGGCAGGAAAGGCGGGTTGTCCGTCTTGCTCAGCACCTCCAGGCGCGTCACCACGAGCTCGACCTTGCCGGTCGTCAACTTCGGGTTCTCGCCCCCGACGCGCAGGCGGACCGTGCCCTCGACGGCGATGACGTCCTCGTTGCGGAGCTTGTCGGCCGCGTCCATCATCGCCCCGTCGGTGCCGGCCTCGCGGTCGAACACGAGCTGGGTGATCCCGTACCGGTCGCGCAGGTCGATGAAGACGAGGTTCCCGTGGTCGCGGTACGAGTTCACCCAGCCGTTCAGGCGGACGGTGAGCCCGACATCGGCGTCGCGCAGCTGACCACACGTGTGCGTTCGGACAAGCATGGGCCGACTATAGCAACAGGCAATCTCGACGCAGCGAGAGCGTCTACGCCGCCCGGGCCCGCGGCACCGAGCCGCTCAGCATCGCCCCGATCGCCGCGTCGAGCAGTTCCGCCCACGCCCGCTCGACGGGAAGGGACCACGAATCCCCCGAGAGTTCGGCCATCGCCCGCAGCAGTTCGTCCCGACCGGCGCGGTAGTGCCCGGCGCGCGCCCCGGCCCGGTGCGCCCGGCGCCCCAGGTCGGCCAGCGGGCCCGCCACCTTCCCGAACCGGTCCGCGTGCTCCACCACCTGGCGCAGCGTGGCGAACCACCGGGCGTGCAGCGCCGAGGTATCCGCGGGCAGCATCGCCCGCACCTCGGGCGTCGTGTCGCCCAGCCGGCGGACCACCATCGCCACCAGCGCCGGCCCGCAGGGCTCCAGTTCCGCCAGGCTCGCCCGCACCTGTCTCCAGTCTGCCTGAGTCATCGCTCGTCCCTCGTCTCGTCGAGGGGTGGCATCGACTCCCCCGCCCTCCGGGATGACCGGGGGACACGCGGCCGGGCCCGAGCGCCCCGCAGCACGCCGTTCCTGACGGACGTGCCTGTCACGCGGGACGGGCGACGTCGAATAATCCTCCCATGACCATCGCCCGCCGCGGCGTCTTGGGCGCCCTGATCGTCCTCGCCTGCCTGGCCGGCGCGTGCGGCACGCGCCCCGCCCGCACCGATGTCGCCCCCACCCCCGCCCGCCCGCTCTCGGGCGAGTACATCGCGACGCTCCACACGACCTACGTCGGCCCGCTCCGCTTCCGCATGGCCGCCGAACCCACCCCCGACGGGTTCAAGGCCAACACCCCGCCCGGGGTCGCCTGGGACCGCATGGGCGGGCTCGAACGCCTGCTCGGGCCGGTGGTCGCTCCCTACCTCTTCCCTCGCGGCATGATCCTCACCTGGGAATCGGAGCTCCCCACCGACGACGGGCCCGGCCAGGGCTCCATCGGCGTGGGCACCATGGACGTCATGCGCATCCGCACCCGCATGACCTCGATGACCGAGCCCATCGAGGTCCGCTTCCGTGACGGACGCCTCATCGCCCTGCTCACCCTCGAGCGCGAGCCCGCGTCGTGGTCGCCCCCGGACTACCCCGCCCTCGCCGCGAGCATCCGCGAGGCCATGCCCGCGACGCTGTTCAACCCCTCCCTCGCGCGCGGCGCGCAGGTCCGTCGCTACCTCGCCGACCTCGAGCAGTCCGCCGCCCTGGCGCGCGACGACGCCGAGTTCCTGTTCGGGGCGTTTTTCGCGGCCCGGGCCAACCTCAAGATCACCGCGCCCCTGATGTACCCGCGCGACGACGCGCTGTCCCGTGCGCTCTTCGCGGGGCGGGCGGCCACGCCCCAGCCGTACCGCGTCGTGCACGACCCCGCCACCGGCATCTGCACCGTGCAGTTCGACGCGTTCATCGACGACGCGCTGGTCGATCGCGCGTTCCTCGCCGCACTCGCCCCTGCCCCCAAGGCGGTCATCCTGGACCTGCGCAGTTGCAGCGGCGTGGACCTGTCGTCGCTGCGGGCCGCCTCGTGGCTCATCGGCGAGCCCCTCGACGCGGGCGTGTACTTCTCGGGCGCGGCCCGGGATCAGACGCTGGACGAGCGCGGGCGCACGGCCGGATCGATCACGTTCGGCCCGACCGACGCCTCGCCCGATCTCACGGCGCGCCTCGAAACGATGGGGGCCGCCCGCATCACGGTGCAGCCCCGCGAGGGCGCGTTCACCGGGCCGCTCGTGGTGCTGACGTCGTCGCGGACGAGTTCGACGGGCGAGTCGCTGGCGATCGCGCTGGGCGCGTCGCGGGCGATGAAGGTCATCGGGGAGCGCACCGCGGGCAAGCCGCTGCTGGCGCGCGAGGCGGACCTGGGGCAGGGCTGGGCGCTGCGGGTGGCGGGGTACGACTATCTCTCGCCCGACGGCGAGTCGTACACGGGCAACGGCTATTCGCCCGACATCCGCACGTCGCGCGAGGTCGCCCCCCGCCGGGCGACGGGCGTTCTGCGGGCGGCGCTGGGCCTGCCCGAGCAGCCGGACGAGCCCGACACCGGTAGGCCCGGCCCGAGCGAGGTTGGCCCGAGCCGGGCCGGCGCGGCCTCTACAGCAGGAACGCCCTGACCAGCGCGTCGCCGATGCCGACGAGCGCCGCCCCCGCGATGATGCCAGCGCAGATCGGCTCGTGAGTCTTGATCCAGAGCAGGTTCCCCGTCGATTCGGGCTTGCTGTGGTACATGCGGTGGGTCGCCCAGAAGAACATCGCGCCGCAGAACATCGCGAACGACGACTCCGGGGGCACCACCACGCCCAGGCCGATGGCCAGCGGGCTGATCGGGAAACGACCCTTCGACATGGTCCGGATGATCTCGAAGACCAGCCCGGCGACCGCCGCGATGATCATCGACGTGATGATCGAGGGCGTGAGCAGCGTGCCCGTGCCCTCGCCGAAGATGCTGGTGACCAGGTCCGACACACCCTTCCACTGCACCGCGGAGGGGAACGAGAACGTGTCGGAGACCATCTTCTCCTGGATGTTGTCGCCCGGCTCGTACTTGGG
The DNA here is from genome assembly GCA_033763975.1 of Planctomycetota bacterium. NCBI lineage: Bacteria > Pseudomonadati > Planctomycetota > Planctomycetota bacterium. The sequence continues at coordinate 82,988 of JANRJM010000004.1, read as the reverse complement.
CAGGAAGAGCGCGTAGAACAGGGGCGTGGAGGCCAGCGCGCCGGCGATGATGCCGATGCAGTGCCCGATCGCCTGCTGGCGGGGCTTGGCGCCGAGCATGTAGCCCGGCTTGATGTCCATGAGCAGGTTGCTCGCGTTGCTGGCCACCTCGACGCACATGACGCCCGTCATGAGGTTCGTGGGCGGGTGCTTGGGATCGGCGGCGCCGAAGACGAACTGCGGGATCTTGGAGAGCGAGCCCGTCGGCGTGATGCCCGTCATGGCGGTGCTGCTCGCCGCGATGAGCGTGAGGACGATGATGAGCGGGATGGAGAGCGCCCCCAGCCACCACGACACGCCGAACCAGTCGTGCGCCATCCACACGCCCACTCCCCCCACGATCGGCACGCCCACGTACGACACGCGCGAGGGGAGCTCGATGTGCGCCAGCACGTCCGTCGTGCGCTTTGCCTTGCCGGTCAGGCCCTTGAACGCCTCGATGAACACCTGCGGCTTGGCGAACAGCGACACCATGCTCGCGACCACCATGATGGTGATACCCCACCACAGCGACCAGTTGTTGAGGATGTGCGCCCGCCCGAAGACCGCGTCCCCCGCCTCCACGCTGCCCGACCTGGGCTGGATCTCGCCCAGCTTGATCATGAGCGGCGCGACGATCACGAAGTTGATGAACGCCCCGATCAGCATGCTCGACGCCGAGCGGATGCCCATCAGCCCGCCCGCCCCGATCATCGCCAGGTCCAGCGCGGGGTTGATCGCGAGCTGCTTGAACGTCACGTTCGCGATGCGGGGCTCGGCGTTGGTCTTGGCCATCCACGCGTACAGGAAGTCGAGGTTGTGCGGCAAGACGAGCGCACGCTCGAGCCCCATCCACTTCTCCTGGATGAGCTTCATCGTGCTCTCGCCCGAGATGAACGAGATGAACCCCGCGAGCCCCGCGGCGATGCCCAGCGCCTTGGCCTTGAAGAGCCCGACCTTGGCGTCGGCGGTGTAGAGGGTGTCGAGCACCACGCCGCACGCGCGCCCCTCGGGGAAGGGCTGCTGCTCGTCGTTGATGAACCGGCGCTTCATCGGGAACGCGACGAGCACGCCCAGCAGCGAGAGCACGACCATGAAGACCATGAGCTTGGGCCAGGGGATCGTCTCGTTCTGCACCCACATGTACGCGGCGATGCCCGAGATGAGCGGGCCGGTCATGTACCCCGCGGCGGTCGCGATCGACTGCGTGCAGTTGTTCTCGAGGATCGTCATGTCGCGCATCCCGACGCGCGACAGCACCTTGAACATCGCGAACGACAGGATCACGCTCGTCAGCCCGACGCCCAGCGTCCAGCCCGTCCGCGCGCCCACGTACAGATTGGTCGCGGACAGCACCCCGCCGAGCACGAACCCCACGCACGCCGAACGGAGCGTCAACTGGAGCATGTCGCCCCGGTAGACGTTCTCCAGCCACCACCGGTCTTTCTGCTCGCGCGTCCAGGTGCGGACTTGTTCTTCGCTTAACTGCTGGATTGCCATGCGCGAAACCTTACCACAGGTCGAGTCGTCCGTCGATCCGGCCGACCGGCCCGCGCCGTGCGAACGCCCGCGGTACCGAGCCCCGGGACGCCCAGCATTCGGATGCCTCGCCCTTACACCTCGACGACCATCGCCACCGCGTTGCCCCCGCCCAGGCACAGGGCCGCCACGCCGCGCTTCCCGCCGGTGCGGTGCAACTGGTGGATGAGCGTCGTCAGCACGCGGGCGCCCGAGCAGCCGATGGGGTGCCCGAGCGCGACGGCCCCGCCGCAGATGTTCACCTTGTCCTCGGGGATGCCACCCTCCTTCATGTTCTGAAGGGTCTGCGCGGCGAAGGCCTCGTTGAGTTCGAAGAGGTCGATGTCTCCGACCTTGAGCCCGGCCTTGGCGATGACCGCGGGCACGGCGAGCGCGGGCGCGCGGAAGATGTCCTTGGGCGCGACGCCCGAGGTGTGGTACGCGAGGATCCGCGCGATCGGCTTCATGCCCAGCGCCTCGGCGCGGGCCATGCTGGCGACGGCGAGGGCGGCGGCGCCGTCGGAGATCTGGCTCGCGTTGCCGGCGGTGACGGTGCCGTCCTTGGCGTCGAAGACCGGGCGGAGCTTGGCGAGTGATTCGGTCGTGCTCTCCGCGCGGATGCCCTCGTCGGCGCTCACGCCGGGAGACTTCTTGTCGAGGCACTGCTCGCCCGTGAGCGCCACGAGCTCGCCCTTGAACCAGCCGTTCTTGGTGGCCTCGGCGGCGCGCTGGTGGCTGCGGGCGCTCCAGCGGTCCTGGTCGGCGCGGCTCACGTCGTACGCCTTGGCGATGTGGTCGGCGGCGTTGCCCATCGCCCAGCACTCGAACGCGCAGCGCAGCCCGTCGTACTGCATGTGGTCCTCGAACTGCACGGGCCCGAACTTCGGCGCGCCCGCGCCGTCGCGGATGCGGGCGAAGTACGGCGCCTGCGTCATGCTCTCGAACCCGCCCGCGATCACGAGGCTCGCGTCGCCGGCCTTGATGGCGCCGGCGGCCTGCATGACGGCCTGGAGGCCCGAGCCGCAGACCTTGTTGATCGTGACGCACGACTGCGTGTCGGGCATGCCCGCCTTGAGGGCCGCCTGGCGCGCGGGGTTCTGCCCGAGTCCGGCCTGCAGCACGCAGCCCATGATGACCTCGTCGACGGCGCCCTTCTCGGCCTCGCGCTTCAGCGTCGGCTGCTCGGCGAAGAGCCCGCCGATGGCGTACGAGCCCAGCACGGGCGACGGGACGCGGCTCAGCCCGCCGAAGAACCGGCCGATGGGCGTGCGTTTGGCCGCGAGGATTACCGGGATGGTCATGGGCAGCACTCCTGAAAGGGGAGTGTAGGTCGGGGCTCATTTTCGGGCGATCTCGAAACCGCGTGCGCGGCACACCGAACAACGGGACATGGATCCCGGCCCGGATGTGCTCGCGCCTGCCGTATCGCCCCGCGCGGGGCGGGCGGGGCGCCTCGCCAAGTGGGTTGAGTTCATCGCGCTCTTCGCGGTGCTGCCGGGGGTGCTCGCCGCGGGGAGTGTGAAGGCCCTGTGGCTGATGCTCTTCGGCGGAGCCGCGGTGTGTCTCACGCTGCTGCTCACGGACCCGACGTTCGACCGGCGTCAACTCTGGAACGCCCGGGCGGTGCCCGGACGCATCGGGCGGGTGCTGGGGCTGTGGTCGCTGGGCGTGCTCGTGCTCGGGGCGATCGTGCTGATCTTCCAGCCCGGGTGGTTCCTGGCGTTCCCGCGCGAGCGCCCCGCGCTGTGGGCCGCGGTGATGCTGCTGTACCCGATGCTCTCGGTGTTCCCGCAGACGATCGTGTTCCGCACGTTCATCATGCACCGCTACCGGACCATCTTCCCGTCGGACGGCGCGATGCTGTGGGCGAGCGCGCTCGCGTTCGCGTGGGGGCACATCATTTTCCGCAATGAGGTGGCGCTCACGCTCACGCTGGCCGGCGGGCTGATTTTCTCGTACACGTATCAGCAGTCGAGGTCGACCCTGCTGTCGGCGATCGAGCACGCGCTGTACGGGTGCGCGGTCTTCACGCTGGGCCTGGGGCGCCCGCTGTACATGGGCGCGAACTGACCGGCCGCCCGGCGCGGGGCCCGGCCCCCGACCTGCGGACATACCCTGCCTGCCCCGAAAGGAGGCGTCATGTCCGACCCGTTCGTCACCCTCCCCGCCGACACCAACCAGGCGCAGGGACTCGCGCGGTACGCCATCGAGTTCATGTCCGACGACCCCGCGCTGGCGGGCGAGCCGGGCGAGGCGGTGCTGGAGCGCACCGCGCTCTTCTTCACCGACGCCTGCCTGTGCGGGGTCTCGGCGATCGCGCTGGGCACCAACGCGCCGGTGCTGCTGCGCGACGAGGCGCACCTCTACCCCACGCCCCCGTCGGGCACGGGCACGCTCGCGGGCGTGCGCTGGGCGAAGGGGTGCGTCCGGTCGGGCGTGCCCACGTTCGGCTCGCGGACGGACGTGCAGGTCGAGAAGGCGATCGCCGCGAACTGTGCCGCGGTGCGCGAGTGGGACAGCAACGGGACGAACTTCGGGTTCAACCCCGCGCGCGGGCACACCGCCGGCGAGTTCGGGCACAACGACTTCTACAGCGTCGCCCTCGCGGCGGCCCAGCTGCGCGGGATGGACGGGGCCTTCGCCCTGCGGGGCATGGTGCTGCTCGACGAGATCCGCGGGCGCCTGGCCGAGGTCTTCTCGCTCAAGTCGTACAAGATCGACCACGTGCTGCACGGGGCGATCGCGTCGGCGGCGACCTTCGGGGCGATGCTCGGCGCGACCGAGGACCAGATCGAGAGCGCGATCGGCATGGTCGTGGCGCACCATATCCCCTTCCGCGCGATCCGCGCGGGCAAGCAGCTCTCCGACAGCAAGGGCGCGAGCGCCGCGATCAGCACCGAGGCGGCGATCGTCGCGGTGCGCCGGTCGATGATGGGCTTCCTGGGCCCGCGCGACATCTTCCGCAACCCGGAGGCGGTCTTCCGCCTGTTCGAAGGGCCCGGGCAGTTGTTCCGCAAGGTGGAGTCGGCGGGGACGGGCATCCCCGCGCACCGCGAGGGGAACGCGTACGCGTCGCCGTTCGACCTGCACCTGGGCCGCGCGGGCGACGACTTCGCGGTGATGGGCATGCACTTCAAGCTCGGGCTCTACGAGCACCAGTCGGCGGGGGCGCTGCAGGGGCTCATCAACCTGCTCGCGCGTCACCCGCACCTGCTCGAGGACCAGACGGGCGACTGCATCCGCTCGATCGTCGTGCGCGCGTACGAGCCGGCGTTCGGCATCATCGGCGACCCGGCGAAGCGCGACCCCAAGACCCGCCAGTCCGCGGACCACTCGATGCTGTACCTGGTGTGCACGATGCTGCGCAAGGCCCTGGAACTTCGGGCGGCCCGGCGCGACTTCGCGCCGTCGTGGAAGGACCTCATGCTCCTGCCGCACGACTTCGGCCCGCGCGCCCTCAAAGACCCCCTCACGCGCGAGCTGATGGGGAAGATGTCCTTCGAGCACGGCGGCGCCGACTACGACGCGAAGTACCCCGACGGGATCCCGACGTCGATGGTCATCACCGACGAGGAGGGCGAGGCGTTCGACTCCGGGCTGGTGATGTACCCCGGCGGGCACGCGCGCAACGACCTCGGGCCCGACAAGATCGACCTGCACGACATCCTGTCCCACAAGTTCGAGCGCCTCGCCGGGCTGGCGACGGACGAGCCCCGCACGCTCATCGATAGATTCACCGCGCTGCCCAAGGCCGGCGCGGGCGAGGTCGCGCGGCTCATGGACTTCGCGCTCAACCCCGGCGCGCGGTTCGACTGAGCGACGTGACGGCGTGGCGACCCGACGGCTTGGCGCCTTGGCGACGGACGCCCCCCCCGCTACGGTTCTCCGCCATGCGTCCGACGCCGATGCCGCGCGTGCTGTGGGTGCTCCTGGGCGCGGTGCTCGCGCTCGCGTCGGGATGCCGCTCGTCGTACACACGCCTGGTAGACGAGGACTCCATCGGCTCGCTCGCGACGCTGAAGGACGGGTACGTTCGGGCGGCCCGCCGCACCTCGCTCGTGCCGACATCAGGCGTGAGCGGCGCGCCGCTGCGCGTCGCGCTGCACGCGCTGGGCCCGGGCGACCGTTCCACGCTGGTGGTGGCGCTGCACGGGGTGTTCGCCGATTCGGACGCGTGGCGCTTCGTGGCGGGCGACCTGGCCGGCGACCATGACCTGCTCCTCATCGACCTGCCCGGGTGCGGCGCGAGCGACAAGCCCGACCCCGCGGAGGTGCCCGAGACGACCTACACCCTGGCCGACACGACCCGTCGCGTGATGGAGGCGCTGCAACTACACCTGCGCGAGCGCGCCGGGCCGACGCCCCGCGTGGTGCTTCTCGCGCACTCCTACGGCGGGGCGGTGGCCATCCGCATGTTCGGCGACCCCGCGCTGCGCCGGGACTTCCCCGATGTCGTTGCGGCGGTCGAGTCGCTCGCCCTCGTCGCGCCCCTGGACGTCGCGGTCGAGAAGATGCACCCCCTGCTGCTCGAGCTGTCGCGGGTCTCGGGCGTGGAGGTCTGGAGCGCGCGCCGGCTCGGCCTGCTGCGCGAGCGGGTCGCGTCGGGCATGCTCGACAGCTCGTTCCACCCGCACCGGGCGCTCCGCCAAGAGGCGGACACGAAGATCCGCGTGCTCTCCGACGAAGCCTCCCGGCGCTCGATGCAGGCGATGCTCAACCGCGCGGTGCCCTCGCGCGGGATGCGCCCCGACTGGGAGCGCATCGACCCCATCGTCGCGTCGTACCGGCGCGTGGATCGGCCGACGCTCATCATCTGGGGCGTGCACGACGAGGTGCTCCCCGTCTCGATGGGGTACAAGCTCGCCGCCCAGCTCCCCGCGGCCCGCCTCGTCACCGTCGGCGGCGCCATGCACTCGCTCCCCCTCGAGCAGCCCGAGCTGGTCGCGACGCTCGTCCGCGAGTTCCTCGCGGGAAGCACCATCGGCCGGGCCGTGCCCGCGCCCGTCGAGATCCCCGCCCCGTGAACCCGCGCCGCGACGAGCCCGCGCCGCTCGCCCTCCTCGCGCGGCGTCTCCGCGACGCGCGGCGCGTCGTCGCCATCACCGGCGCGGGCGTCTCGGCCGAGTCCGGCCTGCGGACCTTCCGCGGCGCCACCGTCGCCGATCTGCCCGCCGACATGCAGGCCCTGTGGAAGGAGTTCGACCCCGCCTCGCTCGCCACGCCCGAGGCGTTCGACGCCAACCCCGCGATGGTCACGAAGTGGTACGACTGGCGGCGCCTCGGCTGCCTGGCGGCGGAGCCCAACCCCGGGCACGCGGCACTGGCCGAACTCGAACACCAGTTGCACGCCCGGGGCGGAACGCTCACGCTGCTCACGCAGAACGTCGACCGCCTGCATCAGCGGGCCGGCAGCACGAACGTCGTGGAACTGCACGGCTCCATCATCGACTGGCGCTGCACCCGCACAGGCCGGCGCGTCACGCCCGACGCCGCGCCCATGCCCGCGTTTCCGCCGCCGTCGCCGTTTGACCCCGCGGGGCTGCTGCGCCCGGACGTCGTGTGGTTCGGCGAGGCGCTGCCCGAGGACGCGCTCACCCGCGCGGGCGAGGCGGCGGTCGAGTGCGACGTGTTTCTCTCGCTGGGGACGAGCGCCGTCGTGTACCCGGCCGCGGCGTTCAGCCGCCTCGCGTCGTCGCACGGCGCGTTCACCGGCGAGATCAACCTGGAAGCGACGCCGATCTCGAACTCGGTCGACGTGTCGATCCGCGCGCGCACGGGCGACGCGCTGCCGCGAGTCGTGGAACTGGCGTTCGGCGAGGGCTAGCCGGGCGGGTCGCGCCGAGGGGGGCATTCCCAGGGCGTGCCGGGCGTGTAGCCGATGAGGTCGTACAACGCGGCCCGGGTCTGCATGTCGTTGAGCAGACCCTGCGCCGAGCCGTCGCGTTTCAGCGTCTCGAGCGCCCGCGTCACCGCGCCCATCGCGACGCGCAGCAGCGTGACGGGGTAGATCACGATCGAGTATCCCATCGACGCGAACTGCGAGAGCGGGATGATCGGCGTCTTGCCGAACTCGGTCATGTTCGCGAGCACGTACGGGCCCGTTCGCCCGGCGGGGCCCCGAAGCCGTCGCATCGCCTCGGCGAATCGCGCGAACTCCGACGCGTCGGCCAGCCCCTCGGGGAAGATCATGTCCGCGCCGGCCCGGACGTACTCGCCCGCACGCGCGATCGCGGCGTCGAGCCCCTCCACCCCCCGCGCATCGGTGCGGGCGCACACGACGAACCCGGGATCGACGTCGTCGCGCGCCCGGGCGGCCCACTCCACCTTCTCAGCCATGTGGTCGACGGGCACCAGTTCCTTGCCGTCGAGGTGCCCGCACCGCTTCGGGAACTTCTGGTCCTCGAGGTGCAGCCCCGCGCCCCCGGCGCGCGCGTATTCGATCACCGTCCGGCGGACCATCTCCGCCTCGCCGAACCCGGTGTCGGCGTCGGCAAGGACGGGCAGCCCGCTCGCGTCCGACGCCTCTCGGATCGCCCGCGCGAAGTGCTCGAGCGTCAGCAGCCCCACGTCCGGCACGCCGGCCGAGACGCTCGTCGCGGCTCCCGAGATGTAGCACGCGTCGAACCCGGCGCGGGCGATCGCCCGGGCGGCGAGCGCGTTGAACGCGCCGGGCGCGGCGACGCACCCGGCATCCATGAGCGAGCGCAGGCGGTGCCCGGGCGTCGCGACCTCGTGCTGTGGGTTGGGCATGCGCGATGGTACCGCCGGCAACCCGGGGCCGAGAGCCCGGGGCCGGGGAAGCACCCCGTCGGCCGGGAGGGCTCAGCGGGCGCGGTAGTACTCGCGGGCCGCCGCCCGCTGCTGGGGCGTCAGCAGCGCGAAGATCCGGCGGAAGCGCTCGGCCCGGGCGCGAGCGTCGGGCTCCTTCAGCGGGTTCCCGCTCGCCGCGTCCTGCGCGATCGCCCGGATCTTGCTCTCCTGCTCGGCCGTCGCGTTGATGGCCTTGAGGAACGCGTCCATCTGCCCCTGCTTTTCGGCCGCGTTGCTCGCGAGCGAACGCCCGATCTCCTTGAGCAGCAGATGCGTCTCGACCCGGCGTCGGGTGAACTCCGCGCCCACCGCAGCGTCGCGGGGCGTGCCCCGGCCGGCAGGGCCTCGCTCGGGCAGCGAGCGGGCCAGGGCCGCCTCGTACTCGCCCAGGAGTCGCGTGAACTCCGCCCGGTTGGGCTCGGAGAGCACCTCGCCCAGTCGCGAGGCGAGCGAGGGCTCGAGGAGCGACGCCGCGACCTCGCGCGCCTGCATCACGGCGGCGAGAGACTCGCGCGGGTTGCCGCCGCGCAGCGTGCCCTGCAAGCCCAGGAACACTTCCAGGTTGTCGTACAGCACGCGCGAGACTTCCGCTTCGCGCTCGGCGAGCACGCGCTGCACGTCGGCCTTCTCACGCTCCGAGAGTTCGAGCAGATCGATGGCCTCGGCCTCCGGGCGCCGCTCGGTCTCGATCAGTTTGCCCGCCAGGTCGTTCTTCACCAGCGTGCGGGGCGCCTCCTGCGAGACGACTTTGGGACCGCCCAGCGGGTGCGCCTGCTCGGCGGGGGCGTCGGCGGCGGGAGGCGCCGCGGCCGGCTGCGGGGCCTGGCCGGAGGCCATGCCGCCCGTGGCCCCGCCCGAGGCGATCATCAACCCGAGAATCAAACCGCGTGTGCGCATGTTCCGTGCCATAGAACCCCCTCGCGTTGCGTGTCGGCACGTGCGAAACGCCGTACCCACGGGGATATTGCCGTGGCCGGGGGCGAACAACTTACCGGAGCGTGACACGCCGCCCGCGCGGCGCGCGGTATCGTCCGGCAGGTTCGCACAGGAGGCTCTCCCATGTCGACTCGCCAGATGCTCGTGCTCGTGCTGTTCGCGATGGTGCTGCTCGTCTCCGCGGCGTCCAAGCCCGGCGTTCAGCCCGGCGCGGAGACCCCGCCGGTGCTGGGCCTGGCCGGCTCCTTCAGCAAGGTCGACGTGCGTCGGGCCGAACTCGTGACCGACGCGGCACGCTGGGAGGCGGTGTGGAAGGAGCACGCGGGCGACGCGATCGAGAAGACGGCGCATGGGTTCGACATCGTGCCGCAGGTCGACTTCGCGCGGTACGCGGTCCTCTGCCTGTTCGACGGCGCGAGCACGAACACGAGCGGGCTGGAGGTGCTCTCCACGACGCCCGGGCCGGTGATGGTGCGCGTCGGCTTCGTGCGACAGTCGTTCCAGACCGCGTCGGCCCTCGGCGGGGGCGGGGGCGGGGGCGTCGCGACGCGCGCGTACGGCTTTGCGATCATCCCGCGACCCGCGGCGGACGTCGTCGTCGAGGAAAAGACCTACGCCCTCAAGAACGCGGCCCCTACGTGGGTCGAGCGGTTCCGCCTCCCCGCGCCCGCGGCCCCGCGCGGGCCGGGCAAGTAGCCAGCGTCCGGGGTGGAACCCCCGCGCCCGCGCTCCGAACAATGCGCGACGCACTCCGGGGAGACCCCGGCGCGTTGGGGAGCACACGGCATGAGCGCGGACGTGATCGACCATCGGATCGAGGGCGAGGACCTGCAGGCGGTGATCGTGACGCTCGACCCGGGCGAGGCGGTCGTGGCCGAGGCCGGGGCGATGATGTACATGCAGGACGGGATCGAGATGGGCACGTCCCTCTCGATGAAGAAGGACGGGGGCGGGATCTTCGGGCGTCTGTTCGAGGCCGGCAAGCGCCTGGTGACCGGCGACTCGTTCTTCATCACGTTCTTCACGAACAACGGGCGTGCGCGGGCCGACGTCGGGTTCGCCGCGCCCTACCCGGGCAAGATCGTGCCGGTCGAACTCGCGGACTACGGCGGGACGCTCACGTGCCAGAAGGACTCGTTCCTCTGCGCCGCACGGGGCGTAGAGATCGACATCGCCTTCTCCAAGCGCATCGGCGCGGGGCTCTTCGGGGGCGAGGGGTTCATCCTGCAGAAGCTCACGGCGCCCGGCGGGCGCGGGACGGCCTTCCTGCACGCCGGCGGCACGGTCATCCAGTACACGCTGCGTCCGGGCGAGTCGCTCCGCGTCGACACCGGCTGCCTCGTGGCGTTCCAGCCCGGCGTCGACTACGACATCCAGATGGTCCCGGGCATCAAGAACAAGCTCTTCGGGGGGGAGGGGCTGTTCTATGTTCACCTCACCGGCCCCGGCACGGTGTGGCTCCAAACCCTGCCCTTCTCGCGCATGGCCGACCGCATCCTGGCGGCGACCCGCGGCGGGAAGGAAGAGGGCTCCATCCTCGGCGGCATCGGACGCGTGCTCGACGGCGACAACGCCTAGCGCCCGCCCCGCTCCCCGACCGAGCGGTCCCCCGCGCGAGAGACGGCGCGGGACGCCCTGCTATCCTCCCGACTTCCACGCAGCACAAAGGGAGCGCCATGACGCAGGCAGCCGCGGACGCAGCATTCTCGAAGGGCCTCGAGGGGATCATCGCGGGCGAGACCGCCGTCTGCTCGATCGAGCAGGGCGGGCTCTGGTACCGCGGGTACGAGATCCACGACCTGGCCAGGAACGCGACCTTCGAGCAGGTCGCGTTCCTCCTGCTCGAGGGGCGCAAGCCCACCGACGCCGAGCTGCGCCGCTTCACCGCCGAGATCGTCGCCGAGCGCCCGCTGCACCCGAGCGTCACGGCGTTCATCGAGTCCGTCGGCGGGTATCTCGCCTCGGGGCGCGCGGTGCCGATGGACGTGCTGCGCACGGCGGTGTCGATCCTCGGGCACACCGACCCGGACGCGCAGAACAACGCCGCGGACGCGAACCTGCGCAAGGCCAAGCGCCTGCTCGCCAAGATCCCCACGATCATCGGGCACATGCAGAACGTGATCGACGGGCGGGCCATCATCGGGCGCGAGCAGGGGGGCGACCCCGCCCTCTCGCACGCGGCGAACATCCTGTACCTCATGAGCGGGCAGCGCCCCAGCGCGGAGTACGCACGCGTCATCGACGCCTCGCTCATCCTCTACGCCGAGCACGACTTCAACGCGAGCACGTTCACATCGCGCGTCATCGCCGGCACCCTGAGCGACATGCACGGGGCGGTCACCGGCGCGATCGCGGCGCTGAAGGGCCCGCTGCACGGCGGGGCGAACGAGGCCGCCATGGAGATGCTCAAGGAAATCATGCACGACGTCGGCGAAGCCGGCATCGGCACCGACAAGGTCGATCAGTGGATGCAGCGCGCGTTCGACACCAAGCGCAAGCTCATGGGCTTCGGGCACCGCGTGTACAAGAACGGCGACCACCGCGCCCCGATCCTGCACGCCATGGGGCGGGCCGTCGCCGAGAAGGACACCGGCGCGCCCGGCGGTCACGGCGCGCTGCAGTGGTTCCGCCTGGGCGAGCAGGTCCAGAAGATCATGCTCGACAAGAAGAACATCCACCCGAACGTCGACTTCCCCTGCGGGCTCACCTACTTCACGATGGGCATCCCCGTGCCGCAGTACACGCCGATCTTCGTCGCCAGCCGCATCACCGGCTGGGCGGCCCACGTGCTCGAGCAGCACGCGAACAACCGGCTCATCCGCCCCCTGAGCAAGTACACGGGCGAAGCGCCCCGGAAGTGGAACGGCTGAGGCGCGTCGCCCGCTAGCCCCGGCCCTCGACCGCCAGCAGCGCCCGCTTGACCAGCGACCGCACGCCCACCGCGCGCACCAGCGCGTCGGCCCGGTCGGCCAGGCGGTAGCGCAGGTGTGATCGCACCACCTCCGCGGCGGTCGTCGCGGCGTCCATCGAGGGCACCGTCTCGCGCAGCCCCAGCACGATGCGCGCCGTGCGCGACGGCGATGGCGACAGCCCCGCGTGGCGCGCCATCACCGCCGAGCGCAGCACAAAGTCCTCGCGGGGCGTCAGCGAGTTGAACAGCGAGCCCGGGCGCATCCGGTGCCAGATCAGCGGCTCGGGCAGAATCTCCGCGCGGTACCCGTGCCCCGCCAGGCGGCAGCAGATTTCCCAGTCTTCGTACGTGTGCAGCGTCTCGTCGTACCCGCCGATGGCGAGCATCGCATCGCGCCGGACCATGATCATCGCCGACGACGCCACGTTCGCCGCCGGGATGATCTCGCGCGCCAGGCCCAACGGCACGAAGAGCACCTCCGGACGCGCGGGCGACTCGGTGAAGCACGCCATGTGCGTCGAGACGAGGGCCGCGCCCGGCGACAACGCCGCCGCCCGCAGGCACGCCTCGATGAACGTGGGCGCCAGCAGGTCGTCGGCGTCGAGCGTGACGACCCAGTCGCCGCTGGCGGCGTGGATCCCCGCGTTGCGCGCGCCCGGCAGGCCCCGGTTCTCCTGGCGCACCACGCGGCAGCCTTTCGCCTCGGCCCCGCGCAGCACGTCGATCGTGTGCGGATCGGTCGAGCCGTCGTCCACGAGCACGACCTCGTCGGCCCGGCGGGTCTGCGCTTGCACCGACGCGAGCGTCTCGGGCAGCGTCGCGCCGAGGTTGTACACGGGGATGACCACGCTCACGCGCTCGGCCGGGCGAGGATGCGCCGACGAAGCCCCGCTGTTCGCCACGGGTTGCGGCGTCGTGATCAAGGCCGGGCGTGCGGCGAGCAGCGCCGCCGCGTGCCCCTCGGCCGCACGGCGCGGGTCGCACACTTCGCGTACGCGCTCGCGGGCGGCCTCGCCCAGGCGTGTGCGCAGCGCCCGGTCGGCGAGCGCGCGTCCCAGCACCTGCGCGAGGTGCGGGGCGTCGCCCGCGCGGGCGAGCAGGCCCGAACGCCCGTCCTCGATCACCTCGCGCATGCCCCCACCGTCGGACGACACGACGCACGCCCCCTGCGCCATCGCCTCCAGGCACGCGTTGGGGAAGTTGTCCCAGCGCGCCGGGAAGCAGCACACCGCGGCCCGGCGCACGAGATCGAACAACTCGGCCCGCGGGCGGTTGTCCTCGAAGATGAACCGCTCGCGCGGCGCACGCCCCACGACGCGCGACTGCAGGTGCGCACGCATCGGGCGCCCCGCCGGCCCGCAGTCGGTATCGACGCCGACGATGCGCACGCGCAGGTCTACGCCCGATTCGAGCAGGATCTTCGCCGCCCGGATCAGCACGTCCGGCCCCTTGCGGGTCTCGAGCCTCCCGAAGAACAGCACCTCGGGCGTGCCCGTGCCGTCGTGCGCGCAGGGCGCGCCGGGAAGTTCCATCGGGTTGTGCACGACGGCGAGACGGGCGGGGTCGATGGCGTCGCCGAAACCCTCCAGGTTCTGCAGCGCGTCGACGATCGCCCGCGACGGCGCGAGCAGCACGTCGGCGTGGCGGATCGACTCGGCCTCCATGTGCGCGATCATCGCGATGTCGAGCGGGTACGAGTGCTGGGCGTTGATCGAGCGCAGCAGCCCGATTGGGCTGTGCAGCACGACGCCCATGCGGACGCCGGCGTACGCCCCGCCGAGCCGCCTCGCCTGCAGCGCCATGTACGCGTCGCCGTAAAAGTCGTTGAACTCGATGGCGTCGAAGCGGAACTGGTCGTGCAGGCGCGCGAGCCGCCGGTGCACGACGATCGGCCGACGCGTGCACTCCGCGGGGCACTGCGCGAGCGCCTGCCCGAACTCCTCGGACGTCAGGATGTGCGTGCGCACCCCGGGGAACTCGCGCGCGGCGCCACCACGGAGCCCGGGCATGTCATCGACCAGCAGATGAACCTCGTGCCCCGCGTCGTGCAGCGCCCTCGCGAGCAGGGCGGTGGTCGTCCCAACACCCCAGCCCCGGAACGGCGCCAGCTCGCTCGTCACCAAGCAGACGCGCATGGACGCCATCGTAGCGGATGGTGCGGGCCTCCGGGCGATGTCACCCGCGCCGCCTCGCACGCAGCAGTTCGGCGTACAGACGCTCCAGTTCCGCCGCGTGCTCGCCCATGCCCTTGGGCGGCCGCACGCCCCCCCGCAGGCGGTCGACCAGACCGGGCTCGCGGCCGAGCCGCGCCAACGCCGCGGCCAGGGCCCCCGCGTCGTTCCCGCGAAAGAGCAGGGCGTCGACCCCGTCGCGGACCATGTCCGGCACGCCCCCCACCGCCGCGCCGACGACCGCCAGCCCGCAGGCCTGGAACTCCAGCACGGTCTGCGGCCCGTTGTCCCACCACACGCTGGGAACCACGCCGACCTCGCGATCCCGCAGCAGGTCGGGGATCTCGTCGTACCGGTACCCGTGCTCGACCGACAGCCGCGCGAGGCGCGCCCGCAGCCGGCGCAGCGCGGGCTCGATCGGTTCGACCGCCTTGGCCGACACGAGCAGGTCGATCTCGCCCAGCACGCCCGCGTCGCAACGTTCGAGCGCGTCGACCAGGCAGTGCAGCCCCTTGTAGAAGTTGTGATACCCCAGGAACGCCAGCCGAACCGGGCCCGGCCTTCGGGGACGAACCTCCCCGCCCGCGTGCAGGCCCGCGGCCCGGGCCAGGTCGCCCATTCTCGTTCCGATCGGCATCGTGCGCAGCACCCCGCCCGGCACGC
The DNA here is from genome assembly GCA_033763975.1 of Planctomycetota bacterium. Lineage (NCBI taxonomy): Bacteria > Pseudomonadati > Planctomycetota > Planctomycetota bacterium. Next base: position 67,961 of record JANRJM010000004.1, on the reverse strand, counting down.
CCAGCGCCTCGAACTTCGCACGCACGAAGGGCGAGACGCCCAGCACCGCGTCGCACGACGCGAGCGCCCCCACCATCGCGCGCCGGCGCGCCCCGTACACGTTCTCGGTGCCGGGGTCCCATGGGTCCGGGGTGGGCGTGTTGTCGAGCGGCTCGCGTTCGCCCGGGAGGGGCGGTTCCGCCGCAGGGGCGAGGTGCGGTGCGGGCGCGATCGCCGCGTCGACATCGGCGAGCACCGCCGTCGGTCGCCCCGGCAGTGGCTGCGCGACCGGCTCGGGGGGCGGGATGAACACCCCCCACGCCCGCCGCGGCTTGGCGGGCTCGGGCGCCGGCGCGGGCGCGTGGCGCTCGCGCACGCCGGCCCGGATAAGGCGTTCCTCGGCCGGGTCGCAGACGTCGGCGCACCCGACGCACGCCTGCCCGCCCCGGAAGTTCCGGCAGGGCACGCGCCCCCGCTGCATGAGGTACACCTGGGGGCACACGGTGTGGTAGTTGTGCAGCGAGAACACCACGCAGCCGGCGCCGACGGCGCGCCGCATGGCGTCGACGCTCGCCGCCGACAGTCCCTCGATGTTCTGGAAGTGCACGACGTCCGGGGCGAGCAGCCCGACGAAGCGGGCGAGTTCGCGTTCGAGTTCGGGCGACGCGATCTCGGCCTCGGGGCGGCGGGCCTGGCAGGGCCCGGGCGCGATGACGGGCGAGTTCACCACGTCGAAGACGCGCACGCCCCGGAAGTCGTCCAGGCGTCGGACTTCGCACGGGCCCGTGCCGTTCCCGCGCCGCGTGTACGTGACGCCCGACGAGAGGTAGGCGACCTCGTGCCCGCGCCCGACGAGTTCGAGGGCGAGCTGCTGGCAATAGCCGTTGACCCCCCCGCCGTCGAGCGGCCCGTCCGGCAGCCGTGCCCAGTTCACGAGCAGCACCCGCATGCGGGCCGACTATAGAGACGGGGACGGAAGTTCGAAACGCAAGGCCCCGCCGTCCGATGAAAGAGCATCCATGGTCACCATCCGCTGCGACAAGTGCGATCAGAGCATCCCGGTCGAGACGCCCCTGGCGGGGCTGAAGGTGACCTGCCCGCACTGCGGGGACGTGAACGTGCTGCGGAGCATCACGCCCGCCGCCCCCGTCGACCGCGCGCAGGAGGCCGGCCTGCCCCCCGCCTCGGGCCCCGAGGTGGACGTCCGCGTGGTGCGCCCCTCGCTGTGGCGATCGCGCCCGTTCAGCTTCCTGCTCGCCCTGCTCATGCTGCTGAGCGGGGGGGTGCTGACGGTCGTCTTCCTGGTGTCCGCCGCGATCCCGCTGGCGATCGGCGCGGCTCTGATCGCTCTGCTGGGGTTGGCGGCCCTGGTCTACTGGTGGGTGCTCAGCCTGAACGAGGGGCTGAAGATCACCTCACGCCGGCTGATCGACAGCGAGGGCATCCTGAGCCGCTCAACCAGCGAGATCCTGCACTCCGATATCAAGAACATCCAGATCCGCCAGACGTTCTGGGAACGGATCCTGGGCGTGGGAACGCTGGCGATCTCGAGCGCCGCGGAGAACGAGGACGAGATCGAGATGCGGGGGATCCCGCACCCCGACGAGGTTCGCCGCGTGATCGACTTGTATCGATCTCGCTAGCACGGGTATCATCGCCCCGACGGGCGAAGGCCCACAGAGGAGCGGCACGCGTGACGTGGATGCACCGGGTTCGGCGACGGGCGTTGTGGATCGTGGTGGGCGTGGGCGTCACCGCCCTCGGCGTCATCGCCATGTCCACCATCCCCGTGTGGCCGGTCCTGGGCGTCGCCGTCGCCACCCTCGCGATCGCGCTGGGATCCATCACGCGGTCGGTCTCGCCCAACACCTGCCTGGGCTGCGGGCACAACCTCGCGGGAACCCCCGCGGGCGAGCACGGGCGCATCTGCCCGACCTGCGGGTCGCTCAACGAGCGCCTCGTGGGCGATCTCACGGCCGAATCGGACCGGGCCTGACCGGGCCTGACCGAGCCTGACCGGGCCTGACGCGTCCCGCACGCGCCAGCCGACGCACCCTTTCCCGCGGCCCGAGCGCGATCGCCGCCGCGCCGGGGACTGGCCCGCGCGCGGCGGTTCTGCGATGTCATGGCGGCGCGGGCCGCGCGGCAGGCCCGCCGATCACGCCGGCATGTTCTGCTCGCGCATGAGCTTGTTGAACTCTTCGGCGGGCATCTCGGTGATGGTCGCCTTGTTCAGCAGCATGTCGAGGGTCTTCTGCTCGCGGATCTGCTCGTAGACGTGGGCGAGCTGCCCGTTCTGCACGAGCTCCGCGCGCAGGGCCTCGGGGCGGACGTTGCGCTGGAACGCCATCTGCGCGATGCGCTGGCTCGCCTCGACGTCGTGCACGCTGACGCGCAGTTCCTCGGCGATGCGGTGCAGGATGAAGAACACCTTGAGCTCGCGGGCGGCGTCGCCCGCCGAGGCGGCCCGCAGCGAGGCCATGTGCTCCTCGATCTTCTGCGCGTCCACGCCCCGGTACATGAGCTCCATGCGCCGTCGGGCCAGGTTGCGGTGCGCCTGCTGGGCCGTCAGCCGCTTGGGCAGTTCCATCGTCGTGTGCTCGAGCAGGTGCTTCACGACCTGCTGGTGCATGACGGTCGACTGCTGGATGCGGACGCGCTCGTCCATGCGCGAGCGGATGCGCTCGCGGAGCGACGACTCGTCCTCGAACCCGTACTGCGCGAGGATCTGCGACATCGGCGCGGGGATGATGCGGTCCACCCGCTCGACGTGGAACGTGATGGTGAGCGCCGCGTTGCGGATCCCTTCCACCTCGTGGTTCTCGGGGCCCTTGGACTTGACCGTGAAGTCGTCGCCCGGGGCGGGCGTGCCGAGCTGCGCGTCGAAATCGTCGACCATGATCCCCAGGATCATGCCCTTGCCGCCCGCGGCGGGCAGGGGCTTCTGCACGACGGCGCCCTTCAGGTTGTAGAACTCCGTGCCCTTGTCGTCGGTCATCACCGCGTGCCCGGTGATGTAGTCGCCCGCCTCGGCCCGCTCGCGGGTCTCGAGCGTGCCGTCGTTGATCGCGAGCTTGTCCAGCTCCTGCTGCACCATCTCGTCGGTGATGTTCGTCGTCGGCTTGCGCACCGGGATGGCGTCGAACGAGGGGAGCTGGAACTCCGGCACCACCTCGACCTCCACCTCGAACGCGAAGGGCTTGCCCTCCTCGACGTCGGCCTCGCGCAGCGAGTCCGACGTGGGGTGGGCCACCAGGCGCAGCTTGGCCTGCTCCACCGCCTCGTTGAGCGCCTGCGTCACGAGCTCGGTCTTCGCCTCCTTGCGGAGGGTCGCGCCGAAGCGCTTCTCGATGAGCCAGCGCGGGACGCGCCCCTTGCGGAACCCGGGGAGTTGGGCCTCGACGCTCAGCGTGTCCAGCGAGCCGCGGAGCTTCTCCGTCACCGTCGCCGCGGGGATCTCGATCGACACGCGCTTCGCGCACGGACCCGCGTCCGTTATGGTCACCTTGTTCTGCTGCTCTTCCACGGCGGCTTCGGACATGGTCTTCTCCAACGCTCTCACCCGCGTGCCGACGTGACAGACTGCCTCGTCCGGGCGGAAAGGAAGTGTACACCGCGCCCCGCTCGCCGATCCACGCGTCCGAAAATCCACCCGCCGAGCGGGCCCGTGATGGGCGCACCGCCGGCCGGCGGTATGCTGGTCGCTCGCGGCGTGTCGCCGCCGGAGACCACACCGATGCGTCCCATGTCCCGTGCGCTTGCGCTCGTCGTCCCGTTCGTGCTGGCCCCCACCCTGCACGCCCAGTCCGCCGCCTGGACCGCGGTGCTGGACGGCAAGGAGGCCCCCGCCCCCGCCATCGAGATGGGCGACGACGCGGTGGTCCGTGCCATCCTCGACGAGGGCAAGAACCGCAACCGCGTGATGGACCACCTGACGCACCTCTCGACGGTGATCGGAGCCAGACTCACGGGCTCCACCGCGCTCCAGCAGGCCAACGAATGGGCACGCGACCAGTTCACGTCCTTCGGGCTCTCGAACGCGCGACTCGAACAATGGGGCGAGATCGCCGTGCGCTTTGATCGCGGGCCCTCCTCCGGGCGCCTGCTGCTCCGCCGCGAACGCACCGCCCGCGGCGCCGCGGGCCCGACCGTCGAGTACGAGCCCGTGCGCGACCTCGAACTCAGCTGGCTGGCGTGGCAGGCCGGCACCAACGGCCCCGTGCGCGGGCCCGTCGTGAAAGAGCCCCAGAACGCCGAGGAGTTCCTCGCGGTGCAGCCCCGCCTCAAGGGCGCGTGGGTGCTGCTAAAGGCCCCGCCCCCGATCGGGCAGCGCGGCGTGCGCACCGCGCTGGGCACGCGCTACGAGGTGCGCCGCGACGCGCGACGCAAGGTCGCCGAGGGCGCGGCCCCGTCGTCGCTCAGCGTCGTGGAGCGCATGGCGCTCGAGCCGGTCGCCGGGTACATCTCCACCACGCGCGATGAACGCGTGTGGACCGGCGCGGTCCCCGGCTGGCGCACGCTCGACTTTGACACCATCCCCCGCGACGCGCACGTGGTCATCCGCGGCTCCGACTACGACTTCCTCAACTCGCGCGTCGCCGACGGCGAGCCCATCGAGGCCGAGTTCGACCTCCAGGCGACGTTCACGCGCGGGCCGATCCCGGTGTACAACACGATCGCCGAGATCCCCGGGACGCAGAAGCCCGAAGAGGTGGTGATCATCTCCGCCCACCTCGACAGTTGGAACGGGCCGGGCTCGCAGGGCACTACGGACAACGGCACGGGCAGCGCCGTGACGATCGAGGCCGCCCGCATTCTCATGGCCGTCGGCGCCAAGCCCACGCGGACCATCTGCTTCATCCTGTGGACGGGCGAGGAGCAGGGGCTGCTCGGCGCCCGCGCCTACGTCGAGAAGCACAAGGACGAACTCGACAAGATCTCCGCCGTCTTCGTCGACGACGGCGGGACGAACTCGCAGGGCGGGCTCCCGGCGGCCGAGAACATGGTCGAGATGCTCGCGGCGGCGACCGCCCCCATCAACAACCAGTTCTACAGCGAGACCGACAAGAAACACCTGAACGTCAACGTGCGCAACACCGGCCCGCGCATCGAGTCGCACGGGTCGAGCGACCACGCCGCGTTCAACGCCGTGGGCGTGCCGGGCTTCTTCTGGGACGAGGTCGGACGCGCCGACTACGGGCACGGCTGGCACACGCAGCACGACCGCATCGACTTGGCGATCCCCGAGTACCTGCAGCAATCGGCGACGAACAGCGCGATCGTGGCGTACCGACTGGCGTGCGCACCGACGCTGCTCCCGCGGGCCGAACCGCCCGCGCCGTCGGGCGAACAGCCCCGACGCCGCCGAGGCCAGCCCCAAGGCGAAGCGCCCTCACAGTCGCCGAACCCCTGACCCGCAGGGCCCAAACATTCCCCCGCACGCCGCGGCAAATTCTGGTTTTTCACGAGGCGGCTGTTCCGCCCCGTGAAGTTCGTGGTAACTTGGGGCATCGCCCGCGGCAGGTGGGAGCGTTCGGGCCTCGCCGGAAACGGCGACCACAGGGGAGAGAAACGGGATGGCGATCCGCACCAGGGTTCGTAGTTTGCTCGTTGCCGCCGGCCTCGCGGTGGTCTTGGCCGGCCCGGCGTCGCTCATGCCTCGCGCGTCGGCGCAGGGCGCGCTGACGAGCGAGTTCACGTACCAGGGCGAGCTCCGCAGCGACGGCGTGGCGTTCACCGGGAACGCGGACCTGGAGTTCCGGCTGTTCGACGCATCGGGAGGCGGCGGGCAGATCGGGCCGACGCTGGCGCTCTCGAACACGCCGATCACGGGCGGACAGTTCAGCGTCGTGCTGGACTTTGGCGCGGGGGCGTTCGCCGGACAGCAGCGGTTCCTGGAGATCAGCGTGCGCGTGCCGCCCGGCGCCGGCGCGTTCACGACGCTCGCGCCCCGCACGCCGATGACGGCCACGCCGTACGCGCTGTACGCGCTGAACGGCGTTGCGGGCCCGCAGGGGCCGGCCGGACCGCAGGGGCCCGCGGGCACGGACGGCGCGCCGGGGGCGCCCGGCCCGCAAGGGCCCGCCGGGCCGCAGGGTCCGGCCGGAATGGACGGCGCGGTGGGACCAGCCGGCCCGCAAGGACCGACCGGCCCGCAGGGACCAGCCGGCCCGCAGGGCCCGGCCGGCGCGTCGCCCTGGTCGCTGAACGGGACGACCGCGTACTACACGGCGGGCAAGATCGGCATCGGCACTTCGACGCCGGGCGCGCTGGAACTGATCACCATCCTGACGCCGCAGTTCGTCGCGCTGAACTCGACGACGACCGCGGTGGACGGCACGGGCATTCAGGGGCGCTCGGTCGCGGCGACGGGGTTTGCCACCGGCGTGCTCGGGGAGGTCGTCAGCCCGACCGGCGTGGGGATGTACGGGCTGGCGTCGTCGCTGTCGGGCACATCGGTCGGCATCGTCGGGCAGACGAACAGCCCGAACGGCTTCGGCGTCCGGTCGATCGGCACGCTGCAGATTCAGGGCACGCCGGGCGTCGTCGGGCTTCGGTATCCCGACGGCACGACGCAGTACACGGCACAGGTTGCCGGGCCGCAAGGCCCCGCCGGACCTGCGGGCATGGACGGCGCGACGGGGCCGCGAGGGCCGCAGGGTGAGATCGGGCCCGCTGGGCCTGCCGGACCCGCGGGCTTGGACGGGGCGCCCGGCCCGCAAGGGCCGCAAGGTGAGATTGGGCCCGCTGGGCCGGCTGGACCGCACGGCGAGATCGGGCGCGCGGGGCCCGCTGGGCGTGCTGGCCCCGCTGGCGTGGACGGCGCGGCCGGCCCGCAAGGGCCGCAAGGCGAGATCGGGCCGGCTGGGCCTACCGGGCCCGCGGGCTTGGACGGCGCGCCTGGGCCGCAAGGGCCGCAAGGTGAGACTGGGCCTGCTGGGCCGGCGGGACCGGCGGGCTTGGACGGCGCGCCGGGACCGCAGGGGCCGCAGGGCGCGATCGGACCGGCCGGCCCCGCTGGGCCGCAAGGCGATGTCGGACCGGCCGGCCCCGCTGGGCCGCAAGGTCCGCAGGGCCCCTCGGCGTTGGGCACGCCCGCGTTTGTCGCGGATCAACTGTGGGGCACGCTTGACGGCTCGACGAGCACCGTGAAGTTCCTTCCCACCGCGACGGCCCACGACGCGGCGACGTCCACCGGCACGCTTTCGACGTCGGTGAATCTCAACGCCGGGCAGACGGTGCTCGTCATCGTGACCTGCGGCCTGGGGGCCACGAACGCGAACAGCGGCGGCGTCGAGGGCTTCGCCGTCGCCATTCAAGGCCCGGGCGATGTGTCGCCGGTGCAGATCGGCGGCATCGAGAAGACCATGCTGTGGACGCAGGGGCGCATGAACTCGGTCTCGCGCCAGGCTGTCTTTACCGCCACCACCACCGGCAGCTACACGATCGGCGCGAGCTACGTTCGCGGCGGGCGGGCGAGCTCCACGGGCTGGCCCTCGCCCACCTGGACGTCGACCACGTCGGCCAACGCCCTGCTGAACGGCACCGGCACGATCCTCATCATGCCGTTCAACCCCTGACGTCGCGGGCCGCCGCGTCGCCGGGCCCCGACGTTCCGAAGACGCCACGGGCGGCGTACGGGGGGTACGCAAGATTTTCGTTATTTTGACCCGCGATTTTGGTTGCGCCACCCCGGAAACACGCTTGTGTTCTTGACGGAACTGCTCGCTCGTGCGACCATGCACCCCGTCGTGTGAAGGAGTCTCTATGGCCCGTACCGCTATTGCTGCGCTCGCCCTGGTGACCGGCTCGATCGCCTCGGCCCAGCCCACCATCGACTGGTACACGATCGACGGCGGCGGGGGAACCTCCTCCGGCGCGTCGTTCGTCCTCTCCGGCACCATCGGCCAGCCCGACGCGGGCGTGATGTCCGGCGGGTCGTTCACGCTCACCGGCGGGTTCTGGGTCGGCGGCTCCAACGGCGGGCCGGCGCCGTGCGACCCCGACGTCAACTGCGACGGCAACGTCGACCAGGACGACGTCGCCTGCCTCGTGCAGGCGGTCGCGGGAGAAGGCTCCTGCATCTGTACGGACCCCGATTTCAACCAGGACGGCAACGTCGACCAGGACGACATCGAGGCGCTGACGCAGGTCGTCGCCGGCTCGCCCTGCCCCTAACCCGCGGCCTCCGAGTAGACCTCGCGGGTGCGGGCCCCCCGCCCCCGCCGAAACGAGCTCGATTTCTGCATCGATCATCCTCGCACCCCGGCCCGCGCCGGGGTGTTCTTGTTTTTGTGCGCCGGATCGCGACCTCGGTGACGTCCTTCTCGCACGCCCTTCGACGGCGACACGGAGAAGACCACCATGCGAACCTCTCGCGCCTTGACGCTCGCCGCCGTGTGCGGCCTGGTCCCGGCCCTCTCGCTCCCCGCGCTCGCGCAGCGCGCTCCAGGCACTCCGGCAACGCCGGGGGCGGGCGCTCTTCCCGCCGCTGATCCCGAGCGCCTGTACACGGTGAACTTCCCCGGCGGCGCGGTCGCCGACTACGTCGAGTTGCTGCGTCAGTCCAAGCCCGGCCGGGGCACCAACATCGTGGTGTCGATGGAGGCCGCCCGGGTGCGGCTTGCGCCCATCTCGCTGCGAGACGTCTCGCTCGGCAGCGCGGTGTACGCCATGCACTCCGCGGCGGGCACCGCGGATGGCGAGCTGCGCATCCGACTGCTCGACGACGGCGGGGACGAGTTGTACGGGGTCGACTACTCCGTTCCCATCCGCACGGGCGGCCTCGGCCAGCCGCCGGCGAACTCCCGGAACGCGCCGGACCTGCGGATGGAGGTGCTGTCGCTGCGCCCCGTCACCGACGGCGCCGGGGCGCTGCGGGTCGAGGCGGCACTGACGGGCGTGCAGACCGCGCTCGACCTCGCGCCCGGCGAGCCCGCGGAGATGAAGTTCCACGCGGAGACCGGGCTGCTGATCATCCGCGGCACGCCCGAGCAGTTGCACGCCGCCCAGGAGTGCGTCGGCCGGATGCGCGAGGACATGGAACGCCGCCGGGCGGAGGCACGGGCCCAGGAGCATCCGGAGGCGCAGCTCATCGAGCGCCGGGCGATGCTGCAGAAGGCCGAACTCGAGACACACAAAGCGACGGAGCGCGTCAGGCTCTTGCGGGCGATGCACGATCGGCTGGAGCAGAAGTGGGCGGCGGGCGCGGTGGACGAACCCGCCGTGCAGGAGGTCCGGTCGAAACTCCTCGAGGCGGAGCTCGGCGCGCAGGCGGCGGAGATCGAACAGATGCAGGCCGCGGAACTGTTCGCGCTCATGCAGCGCGAGCGCACCGAGGGCCCGGGCGTCGTCACGATCGCGATGCCCGGGTGGGAGGCAAAGCCGGCGGAGGAACTCGCCTCCGTGCTCACGTCGGCGGGGCGGGCCATGGGCGCCACCGTCGCGCCGGCCGGGGGCGGGGGCCTGCGCATCGAGGGCGCGGGGAGTACCGTTCAGATGCTGGTCTCGATCGCCGAGGAGGTTGCCCGTGCCCGCGGCCTGGCCAAGCCCGATGTCCGCCCCGCGCCCACCGGCGGGCGCTAGCGCGCCACGGATGCCCCGCGTGCCGGCGATGGCGGCGACCCCGCACGATCCCGCGGTCGTGCGGATGCTCACCGAGCGCATCCGCGCGGGCGACGCCGACGCGTTCGAGCGCGTCTATCGCGCGTGGTACGCGCGCGTCGTGGGCCTGGCGCGGGCCTGCACCCGGCGGGACGAGTCGTTCTGTCTCGACATCGCGCAGGACGTCATGCTGCGGGCGGCCCGGTCGATCCCCGTGCTCCCCGACGAGCGCGCCCTGGGCGCCTGGTTCGGGCGGTGCACGCTCAGCGCGTGCGTCGACGCGCTCCGGCGCGACGCGCGGCGCGCGCGGCGCGAACGAGCCGCGGCCATGCCCGGGGGGACGCACGCCGCCGCTCCCGCGGGCGACCACGACGATGGCGAATGGCTGCGCCGATGGTGCGGCGGGCTGGACATGACCGACTTCGACCTGCTGCACGCGGCGGTCGTGCGCGGGGCGACGCTGCGCGAGGCGGGGCTCGCCTCGGGCGTGTCGGAGGGAGCCGCCACGGGACGCGTCCGGCGCGCGATGGCGCGACTGCGCGACGCCGCACGAAGGAGAATGCTGTGAACTTGCACGACGACCTGACGCCAACGGCCCGGGCGCGGCGCGAGGGCGACCTCGCGGCGCTGCGGTCGGTTGTCGAAGCACGCGGCCGGCGCCGACGCCTCGCCCGCGGGGCTGGCGCCTGCGCGATGGCGCTCGCCCTGTGCGCCGGGTGGGTGCTGCTGGCTCGGTCGGCGGGCTCGGCCGGGGCGTCGCGGGCCGAGGTCGTGTTCGGGATCGAGCACAACGCGGGCGCCGAGGCGTCCGCCGCCGCGCGGGAGCACGAGGCCGCCGTGGCCGCGACGGCGCACCGCACGCGCGTGATCGAGGTCGGCACGGACCCGATGATCGTGTCGCGCCTGGCGCCGGCGCGGTTCGCCCCGCCCGTGCAGTTCATCGACGACGATCAGTTCGCGCTCGTCATGGGGAGGGCGCACGAGCCTGTTGGCGTCGTGCGGATCGACGGGCGTGCGACGTGGGAAGGCGAGCTGCCCCGCGTGGCCTTCCGGTAGCGCGCCAGCAGCAGGGCCCGCCGAACGCCCGCCGATACCATGCCTGCCCGGAGCGCCGGGGAGGAGGCTGGCATGGCGAGCGCGATCGTTCTCGGGGCGGGCATGGTCGGGTCCGTCATGGCGGCGGACATGGCGGCCCAGGGGTTCGACACGGCGATCGCCGACGTCCGGCGTGAGAACCTCGACGCCGCATCTGCCCGCGCGGGCGGACGGGTACGCGCGATCCTCGCCGACCTGTCGGACGCGTCGAATGTCCGCCGGGTGGTGGAGCCGTTCGATGTCGTGCTGGGCGCGCTCTCCAGCCGCATCGGCTTCCGGGCGCTGCGCGCCGTGATCGACGCTGGCAAGCCCTACGCCGACATCTCGTTCATGGGCGAGGACTTCACCGAACTGGACGCGCTCGCGAAGGACCGGGGCGTCACCGTCGTGACGGACTGCGGCGTCGCGCCGGGCATGAGCCACATCCTGGCGGCGTACGGCGCCTCCATGCTCTCGCCCTGCGAGGCGATCGAGATCTACGTGGGCGGGCTGCCCCGCGTGCGCACGTGGCCCTACGAGTACAAGGCGGCGTTCTCGCCCGCGGATGTCATCGAGGAATACACGAGGCCCGCGCGCCTGGTCGAGCACGGGGCGGTCGTCGTTCGCCCGGCGCTGAGCGAGCCGGAACTCATGGACTTTGAGGGCGTGGGCACGCTGGAGGCGTTCAACACCGACGGGCTGCGGAGCCTGTGCCGCTCGCTGAGCGTGCCCTTCATGAAGGAGAAGACGCTGCGCTACCCCGGGCACATCGAGCTGATGCGGGTGATGCGCGAAACGGGGCTGTTCGACGAGACGCCGGTCGAGGTGCGGGGCGTGCGGGTCGTGCCGCGAGAACTCACGAGTGCGCTGCTGTTCCCCAAGTGGACGTACGGGCCCGGGGAGGAAGACCTGACGGTGATGCGGGTGACGGCACGGGGTATGCGCGGGCGCGAGCGCGTCACGCTGCGGTGGGACCTGCTCGACTTCTACCACCGCCCCACCCGCGCAACGAGCATGGCGCGCTCGACGGCGTTCCCGTGCACGATCGTCGCGTCGCTCATCGCGTCGGGGCGGTTCGCGAGCCCCGGCGTGAACCCGCCGGAGCGGCTGGCGGCGTTCCCGGACCTTGTTCGGGAACTGCTCGCGCACCTGGAAACCAGGGGCATGCGCTACGTCTTTTCCGAGTCCGCCGCTGCCGAAGCGGCAGGCGCTGTCACGTGGGGAACCTGAGGGCGCATCCGAAATGGTGCGTGCGGCACCGCACCCCGGTCCGGGCGGGCACGTAGGTTGCTTTCCGGGACTCTCATGGCATCCGACCCGAACCAGCTCGTCCTCCTCACCACGACCCGTACCGAGTTCGAGGCCCGGGCCATCGCCGGTGCACTCGAGGCCGAGGGAATCGCCACGCACGTCTTCGCCGCGGCGGCGCAGGGCATCGCCTGGGAGGGCGGCATCGCGAACGCGGTGAAGGTGATGGTGCGGCGCGATGACGCGGCGGTGGCCGACGAGGCCCTGCACCGCGCCCGCCGGGCGTCGCGGGCCATCGACTGGAGCACGGTGGACGTCGGGCTGCCCGAGGACGAGACGGCGGCACGCGTCGCCGACGCGCCGTCCGCGCCGTCGCCCTGGCGGTGGCGCGTCCGCATCGTGGGCATGGTGCTGCTCTCGTCGCCGCTCCTCCTGAACATGATGGGGCAGGGCAACGCGCTCATCGCGCTCGCCGCGGGCGCGATGCTGATCGTGGCGGCGTGGAATCCGCCCGCGCGCGAGGAACCCGTCGTACGGCGCGTGGGCGCACCCGGGCGCCTGGCCGAGGCACGCCGCGGGTAGGGGCGCCCGTCGCGTACACTCCCGCCCTGTACTGGAATGAACCACAAGGCGGGAGGACCGACCCATGAGCTCGTCGATCGTGCAGCGTGCGGAGCGTCTGGCCATCTACGCGGGGATCGTCGCGGCCATCGGGCTGGGGCTCTCCGCGCACGTGCCATCCACGGCCACGGCCCAGAACTCGGGCGCCGCGCCGTCGGGGCAGGTGCGCATCGCCACCGCCGACGTGCTCGGGCTGGTCGATCGCATGATGGCGACGGACCGCTACACGAGCGCGCACCAGACGCAGGTGCAGACGCTGAACAAGACGCTCGAGCCGCTCCAGCAGGAGTTGCAGGCCCTGTCCGCGCGGTACCAGTCGCTCGCGCCCGACAACCCCGAGCGGGCTGAGATCGAGAAGGCCTTCGGCGCCAAGCAGCAGCAACTGCAGGAGAAGAACCAGGACGCGGTCCGTCAGGACCAGATCTTCCGCTCCACCCAGGCCGCGGAGGCCTACCAGGCGGTGATCGCCGCGACGGACCGGACTGCCCGGGAGCTGGGCTATTCGCACGTCATCGCGACGCGCGCGCCCGGCACGCCCGTGCGTGCCGAGACGCTCGGCGGAACGCTGCAGGAACTGCTCGCCCGCCCGCTCGTTCGGGGCGACCAGGGCGATGATCTGACGGACCGCGTGGCCACCGCGCTGCTGCTGCCCCCCGTGACGAAGGCCACCCCCGCGCCGGGCGACGCCGGCGCTACGCCGGGCGCTCCGGGCCAAGGTCGATAGACGCGTCGGCCGCGGCCTGACGCGCCTCGTGCGCGCGGGCGAAGGCGTCCCGAACCCGCGTGCGCAGATTCTCGACGAGCACGTCGCGCACCGCGTCGTCCGGCGGGCACCGCTCGCCGAGTTCGCGGTGCAGGGTCGTGACCGGGCGTCCTGCCAGCCCGCACGGAACGATCAGCGCGAAGTGGTCGAGGTTGGTCCGCACGTTCAGCGCCAGGCCGTGCATGCTGATCCATCGCCGGACGCGCACGCCCATGGCGGCGATCTTGGCGTGCGGGGCGCCGTCGCGCAGGGTCCAGACGCCGGTGGCGCCGGGGTCTTGGGCGGTGGCGACGCCGAAGGCGGCGCAGGTGTCGATGACGCTGGTTTCGAGCAGGCGCATGTAGTTGTGCAGGCCCAGGTTGAGCAGGGTGAGGTCGAGGACGGGGTAGACGACGAGTTGGCCCGGGCCGTGGTAGGTGATGTCCCCGCCCCGGTCGGTTTCCTCGATCGAGACGCCGTGCCGGGCGAGCAGATCGGGAGAGGCGAGGAGATGGTCGCGGGCGCCCGGTCGGCGCGAGATGGTGACGACGGGGTCGTGCTCGACGGTGAGGATGAAGCCGGCCAGGGGCGCGTCGGCTGCCTCGCGGGCGGCGAGCACACGCTCGAGCCTCTCCCGCTGCGCCTCGTACGCCGGTGCGTAGGCCAGGCGTCCCAGGTGCTCGACATGCAGGGCGGGGGAGCGATCCGACACGCCGGATGCTAGCGGCGCGGGGTACACTCCGCGCTCATGTCTGTGACGAGCATTCACCCCAGCGCGATCATCGACCCAGCGTGCGAGATCGGTCCGGGGGTCGAGATCGGGCCGGGGTGCGTGCTGCGGGGCGAGGTTCGTCTCGCCGAGGGCGTGCGCCTGATGGGCATGGTGTACATGCAGGGCCCGGTGCGGGTGGGCCCGCGGACGACGATCTACCCCGGGGTGTGCCTCGGGTTCCCGCCGCAGGACGTCAAGTTCACGCTGGGCATGGCGACGGCGGGCGTCTCGATCGGGGCGGACACGATCCTGCGCGAGCACGTGACGATCCACGCGGCGAGCAAGCCGCCCGAGGCGGGCCCGCCGACCTCGGTGGGCGACCGGTGCTTCTTCATGGCGGGCAGCCACGCGGGGCACGACGTGCAGGTCGGCAACGACGTGGTGCTGGTGAACAACGTGCTGCTGGCGGGGCATGTGCACCTGGCGGATCGGGTGACGGTGGGCGGGGCGAGCGCGATCCATCAGTTCTGTCGCATCGGACGGTTCGCGTTCGTGTCAGGGTTGACGGCGATATCGCGCGATGTCCCGCCGTTCGTCATCGCGGCGGAGCGCAACCTGATGTGGGGGATCAACGCGGTGGGCCTGCGCCGGGCTGGCTTCCCGCGTCCGCACATCACGCTGCTGCGCGAGGCGTACCGCGAGGCGTTCCGCGTGCCGCGCCCGCGCGCCGAGCAGATCGAGGTCCTCCGCACGATCGGCGCCGACTGTCCGCCGGCGATGGAAATGGCCGAGTTCGTCGCGGCGAGCAAGCGCGGCATCGTGGCGTCATCGAAGGTTGGCGAGGACGAGGACGACGCGGGCTAGACCGTGTCCGGCGGTGCGCCTCGTGCGCCCCAGCGGAGTGTGACCCCCGTGCTCGACGAGCCGTCCGACGCCCTGATGCTCCGCGTGCTGGCGAGCGGCTCAGGAGGCAACTGCGCGGTGCTGCGCGTGCCGTGCCCGGGCGGGGCGCGCCTCGTGCTGCTCGACGCGGGGCTCAGCCCGCGCCGGACGCGTGCGCTGCTGGCCGAGTCGGGGCTGTCGGGCGTGCCGATCGCGGCGATCCTGCTGACGCACCTGGATCACGACCACTGGAACGCCGGCTGGGCGAACGCCCTCCCGGGCGGGTGCGAGATGATCGTGCACGCGTCCCATCGCGGGCGGGCCGGACGCGAGGGCGCGCTCTACGGACGCGCGCGCGTCATCGACGCCGATCTCGACGTCTGCGGGCTGCGCGTGCGCGCGGTGCTGGGCGAGCACGACGAACTGGGCGTCGCGGCGTATCGGCTCGACGCGCCCGGGCTGGGGTCGCTCGGCTGGGCGACGGACCTGGGACGCGTGCCGGACGAACTCGTCTCGCTCTTCGCGGGCGTCGACGTGCTGGGCATCGAATCGAACTACTGCCCGCGCATGCAGGCGTCGTCGGACCGCCCGCAGTTCCTGAAGCGGCGCATCACGGGCGGTCGCGGGCACCTGAGCAACGAGGAGTCGGCGGACGCCGCGTCGCGGATCGACCCGCGCGGCGCGCGCGTGCTGCTGCACCTGTCTCGCCAGTGCAACACGCCCCACCTGGCGCGGGCGGCCCATCTGTCGAGCCCGACGCCGGTGACGGTGACATCGCAGCACGCGCCGTCGGCGTGGGTGCGCGTGGGCGACCCGGTGCCGCACCGCGCGCCGCCTACGCTTGCCCCGCATGGCTGACGGACGAACGAAGAAGACGGGTGCTGCTCGCGCCCGTGCCACCTCCCAGAAATCCGGTGCGACGACGGGGGCCCGCAAGAAGACGGGCAAGAAGCCCGCCGCCCCGGGCCCGACCTCGCGCCCGACGAAGAAGAAGGTCGGCGGCGCGGCTCGCCCCGCGCCGAAGCCGAAGGCCGCCCCCGCGGCACGCGGCTCGGCGGCGAGTGGCAAGGCCTCCGACACGACGGCGCCGAACAAGAAAGCGCCGAACAAGAAGGCGCCGGCGAAGCGCCCGGCGAAGTCGGGCGCAACGACGCCCGCGAAGCCGCGGGCGCGCAAGGCCTCCGCGCGCGATGCCGCACGCGCCGCCGAGCGGCTCGAACACGACGCGCCGGAACTTGACGGGCCGGAACTCACCGGGCCGGAACTTGACGGGCCGACTCTCACCGGCGCGGACTCCGACGCGCCCGACCTTCAGGCGCTGAACCTTGACGCGCCCGATCGCCCCCTGCCCGCGCGCGTGGCGTCGGGCGCAGACCCGGCCGCGGCCGGCGCGGGCGACTCGGCGCGCGAGTTCGCGATCGAGACGGCCCGCCTGCTGCACGACGACAAGTGCACGGAGATCGTGGTGCTCGACGTTCGGTCGGCCAGCCCGGTGACGGATTACATCGTGATCGGCTCGGGCACGTCGGACCGGCAGATGCGATCGGTGCTGAAGCACGCCGAGGACCTGGGCGCCGCGCGGGGATACCGGGCGTGGCGCAGCGACGCCGACCAGGGCGGGCGCTGGCTGCTCATGGACTGCGTGGACGTCGTGGTGCACCTCTTCGAGCCCAACACGCGCTCGCACTACGACCTCGAGATGCTCTGGGGCGATGCGCCCCGCGTCGAGTGGGAACGCCCCGACCAGATGCCCCGCGACCGCGCGGGGCTGCGCGTCCGGGCACGGGAGACCGCCTAGCCGATGCTCCGTGAAGTCCTCCACAGCAAAGTCCACCGCGCCACCGTCACCGCGGCCCTGCCCGACTACATCGGCTCCATCACCATCGACGCCGATCTGCTCGACCGCTGCGGCATGCGCGTCAACGACAAGGTGCTCGTCACCAACTGCCGCTCCGGCGAACGCTTCGAGACGTACATCTTCAAGGGCGCACGCGGGTCGGGCGCCATCGAGGTGAACGGGGCGGCGGCGCGCCTCGTCGAGCCCGGCGACCTCGTCATCATCATGCACTTCGCGCTCATGACCGACGACGAGTACGCGTCGCACCGCCCGCGCGTGCTCATCATGGGCGAGAAGAACGCCGTGCGCGAGGTCGTCCGGTACGATCACTGAGCGCCGCAGGGCGGGCGCGGGGGGTCCTCGTGCACATCCACTCACGCCTCCGCGCGGGCGAGCGCGCCGACCCCGCCGCACGTCACGCGACAGGCGACGTCGTCGTGGGCGACGGGCTCGTCGCGTCGCTCGGCTCGCTGGTGCGGGGCGCGGTCGGGCCGGGGGCACGCCGGGCGTTCGTCGTGCTCGACGCCGGGGCGGCCCGCGCGGGGCATGACCCCTGCCCGTCGCTGCGAGCCGCCGGCTTCGAGGTCGTGCACGCCTCGTTCGAGCCCGGCGAAGAGCACAAGTCGCCGGACGCCGCCTTCAAACTGGCCGCCCTGCTCGCCGAGCACCGGTTTGATCGCTGGGACCCGGTCGTCGCCGTGGGCGGGGGCATCACGGGCGACGTCGCCGGGTTCGCGGCGGGGATCTACCGGCGGGGCGTGCCCCTCGTGCAGTGCCCCACCACCTTGCTCGCCATGGTCGACGCCAGCATCGGCGGCAAGACGGGCGTCAACCTCCGGGTGCCCGCGCCCGGCGGGGGCACCCTACTCACGAAGAACATGCTCGGGGTGTTCCACGATCCCGCGCTCGTCGTGATCGACCTGCGCACGCTCGCGACATTGCCGGCGCGCGAACTGCGGGCCGGCCTCGCCGAGTGCGTGAAGCACGCGATGCTCGGCGCGAGCGCCCCGCGCCCGGACGCGGGGCTGACAGACTGGATCCGCACGCACGCGCCGACGCTGGGCGGGATCAACGCGGCCTCTCGCACCGACCTCTTCGCCGAGCTCGTGACGCGCAACGTCACGCTCAAGGCCGGGGTGGTGCTGCACGACCCGCGCGAACTCGCGCCCGACGACGCCGGCGGGCGGGCGCTGCTGAACCTCGGGCACACCTTCGGGCACGCGATCGAGACGCTCGACGGGCTGGCCGACCCCGACGGACGGCCGGTGAAGTTGCTGCACGGCGAGGCGGTGGGCCTCGGACTCATCGCGGCGTCGGCGGCGGGGGCCGCTCTCGGCCTGTGCGGGGCGGAGGTCGAGCGCTGGTCGCGCGACGTGCTCGGGCTCGTCGGCCTGCCCACCCGCATCGGGGGAATGCCCGACAACGGGACGGTTCGAGCGCGCATGGCGCACGACAAGAAGGCCCGTGCGGGCTCGCTGCGCCTGGTGGTTCCGAACGGCATCGGGCGGGCCCGGGTGGTGGTCGACCCGCCCGCAGGGGCGGTCGACACGGGGCTCGACGCCATCCGTTCTTCATGAACGGTGTCTCACGGTCTTTCAAGCGCAAAAGTCACAAGGCCCGATATCCGCAGTGCCGCCCGAAGGCCGGGCGGCGCGGCTTGGGTTTTGGCCGCTTCGAGAGACTGGCCGGAAGGCACGGAGGCTCCCGATGCGGACGATCGCAATCATCAACCAGAAGGGCGGTTGCGGGAAGACGACGACCGCGATCAACCTGGGCGCGATGCTGGCCCGCCGGGGGCGGCGGGTGCTGCTGGTCGACATGGATCCGCAGTCGCATTGTGCCGCGGGGCTGGGCATCCCCGAGAGCCGGCTGGAGCTTGACATCGGCGACGCGATGCTGGGTGCCGGGTCGCGCCCGCTCGACATCTCTCGCCTGCTGTGGCGCGTGGCGCGGAACCTCGACCTGGCCCCGAGCCGGATGAAGCTCGCCGGGCTGGAGGCCTCGCGGGGCGGGCTGGCGGAACTGCCCGACCGCGAGCGCCGGCTGGCGAGCGTCCTGCACGAGTTCCGCCACGACTACGACGTGGTGTGCATCGACTGCCCGCCGTCGATCGGGCTGCTCACGTACAACGCGCTGGCGGCGTCGGACACGGTGCTCATCCCGGTCGAGACGAGCTACTTCTCGCTGCAGGGCGCGACGCGCCAGGTGAACACGGTGCGGACGCTGTCGCGCCGGCTGGGCGTGCAACTGCCCGTGTGGGTGCTCGCGACCATCCACGACCCGGACAACGCCGTCGCCGGCGACCTGCTCGACGAACTGCACCGCCGGTTCAAGGGGCGGGTCGTCCCGCCCGTCATCCGGCGCGACGTCGCGCTGCGCGAGGCGGCGTCGCACGGACAGGCGATCGTCGACTACGCCCCGCACGCGCCCGGCGCGCACGACTACAACGCGCTCGCCCGCTGGGCCATCGAGCACCTGGAAGGACGCGTCGAGCCCGACGCGATCGACGGCGCCGAGCACGACGGCGGCGTGCCCGAGGTCCACGTTCCGCCCGTCAGCCCGCGCGTGCTGGCGACCGGCGCCCGGCCGGGCCCCGATGCCCACCCGGAGCCGGGCGCCGAGCAATCCACGCCCGACCTCAAGCCGGTGAGCCGCGCCGAGGACGTCGCACGGCGCGCGCAGGAGTTCCTGCGCCGGGTGGCGACCGGCGGTCGCACGGCGCCCGCGACGGGCGAAGCGCTGGCCGAATCCGCGCCCGAGTCGGGTCTCCGCGGCGGCGTTCCCTTGCCCGACGTGGCGCCCGCGAGCGCGGGAAGCACGGCGGGCGCGATGGTGGCGGATGCCCCGCGCGCGAGCAGTGTCCTGCGTTTGGTTCCCGACGCTCCCACGCCCGTACGCCGCCCCAGCCCGGATGCTGCCCGCCTGCTGGGCGTGCGGGTGACGAACCAGGGCGTGCTGTTCGTGCAGCCGGGCACGAGCGGGCAGCGGGTGGCGGTCGCGGGGTCGTTCAACAACTGGTCGCCCACCGCGCACCCGATGAGCCTGAACGCGGACCTGGGCGTGTTCGAACTGTGCCTGCGCCTGCCGCCGGGCGCACACCGGTACCGGCTGGTGATCGACGGGCAGTGGTCGGCGGACCCGCACAACAACCACTGCGAACCCAACCCGTTCGGCGAGGCGGACAGCGTGATCGTCGTGAGCGACGCCGCCGCCCGGGCCTCGTGAGGAGTCGTGGCGTGAACCCCACCTTTGCCGACCTGCCGGACGCGCCGGCCCGCGCGGGCGAGTCTGAGTGCGACGCGCTCGCGGACCTGTTCCTGCACCCCGCGCCCGCCGTCCCGCTGCGCCTGGTGAACGACGAGGCTCCCGCGCCCGCGCGGCAGCGCCCGGCGCCCGAACCCGCCCCCCTGCACATCGAGGGGCTCGTGCTCGGGCATCTCCCCGTGCTCGGGGCGGCGTGGGTCACGCAGTACGCCAAGTCGCAGGCCGACGCGGCCCACGCGCCCGTCGCCCTGCTGCGCGTGCAGGGCGGGCAGACGCGCCTGGACCTGGTGATGCCGCGCGGGAGCGAGGCGCGCGTGTCGTCGCGCATCGGCGGGGCCCACTCGCCCGCGGGCACCACGCTCGCGCAGGCCGTCGACGCCGCCGCGTCGCAGTGCGCCCGTTGGGTGCTCCGCGTCGATGAGACCGGCGAGGCCGACTTCGCGCTCACCCCTGGCATCGACTCGCTCACCGTGCTCTGCGGCGCCGACGACCCCGCCGTCGTCTCGACCTATCGCACGATCAAGAACTTCGTCGATCTCGCCGACAGCCGCGAGCACGCCCCCACCTTCCGCCTGGGCCTCATGGGCGCTGACGACGAGCGGGCGGCCGTCGCCGAGCAGAAGGTCGCCCTCGCGACGTCTGTCTTCCTGTCGCGCCCCATCGAGACCGGCTGTCGCGTCGCGAAGGTCGGCGCGTGCACCACGCAGTTGCTCTTCCGGGCCGATGAGACCCACGACGTCGCCACCCTGGTGGGAATGATCACCGGTGCTGACGCGCGGCGCCGCGCTGCCGCTGCCGTCCCGGCACGCGCGGCCGACGCACCCGCGGGGGCACCCCCGTTGGCACCCGCATCCGCTCCATCGGCCACGCTGGCCTCGCCCGCCCCGCCGGCGCCCGAGACCGCGCACGCCTCGCCCGGGCGAACCGGGACGGCTTCGCACGCCCGCGCCGCCGACGCCACCGCGCCGGAATCCGCCGTGCTCGAGCACCTCGGGATTGCGCCGCTCTCCACCGCGTGCCCGGCGGCCCCGGGCGTCTGGCTCGCGTGCGACCAGACCGGCGTGCTGCACCTGGTGGCCCAGGGGCAGGCGTCGCACGAGGCAGGGGTGCGGGGGCTGCTGGCGGCGGCCGCGTGGGCCGACGCGCACGCGCCGCTGCTGGAAGCGGCGCACGCGGGGTCGCTGCGCGACGTCCGCTCGCGCGGCGCCACGCTGCACCTCATCACCACCGACGCACGCGCATGCCGCCCGCTGCTCGACACGGGCGTGCGCGTGCACCTCGCGACGCGCGCGCCGCACGGGGCGTGGGTGTTCGCGCCGCTGAACTAGTTACGCGGATTCCTTGCGAGCCACGCGCAGCTCGGCGAGCGAGCGGCGCCGGTCGACCGCGCTCTCGTCGATCACGAACTCGACGCCCTCGGCGCGGTGCTCGGGCAGCTCGAACATGAGGTCGAGCATGATCTCTTCCATCACGGAGCGCAGCGCGCGGGCGCCGGTGTCGCGCTTCAGGGCCTTCTCGGCGATGCGCCGCAGGGCCGCGGGCGTGAACGAGAGCTTCGCGTTCTCGAGCCCGAAGAGGTGCTCGTACTGGCGCACGATGGCGTTCTTGGGCTCGGTGAGGATGTGGACCAGCGTGTCGACGGTGAGCGGCTCGAGCGGCGCAAGCACGGGCAGTCGCCCGATGAACTCGGGGATCATCCCGTAGTCGACGAGGTCCTCGGGCGTGACCTGCTGCAGCACGCGGCGTGTCTCGCGCACGTCGTCGGCGGTGGAGTGCGAGTCGTGGAAGCCGATGCGGCTCTTGCCCAGGCGCCGGCGGATGATCTCCTCCAGCCCGGTGAACGTCCCGCCGCAGATGAACAGGATGTTCGACGTATCGACCTGGATGTACTGCTGCTCGGGGTGCTTGCGCCCGCCCTGCGGGGGCACGTTGCTCACCGTGCCTTCGAGCATCTTCAGCAGGCTCTGCTGCACGCCCTCGCCCGAGACATCGCGCGTGATCGACACGTTGTTGCTCGTCTTGCCGATCTTGTCGATCTCGTCGACGTAGATGATGCCCCGCTGGGCGGCCTCGAGGTCAAAGTCCGCGCTCTGCAGCAGCTTCAGCAGCAGGTTCTCGACGTCTTCGCCCACGTACCCGGCCTCGGTCAGCGTCGTCGCGTCGCCGATGGCGAAGGGCACCTTCAGCATCCGCGCCAGCGTGCGGGCCAGAAGCGTCTTGCCAGAGCCCGTCGCCCCGATCAGCAGGATGTTGCTCTTGTCGAGCTCGACGCTCCCCGCCTCGGCGGATTCCAGGTGCAGCAGACGCTTGTAGTGGTTGTGCACCGCGACGGCCAGCGCCCGCTTCGCGTGGTCCTGCCCGATCACGTACTGGTCCAGGTACGTCTTGATCTCGCGCGGCGCGGGCACCTCGCGCAGCCAGGTCGTCGCCGAGCTCACCCGCCGGCGTTCCTGGCGGAAGATGTTCTGGCACAGGTCCACGCACGAGGAGCACACGTAGACCTGGTTCGGCCCCTCCACCATCGGGCCGACCTCGCGGCTGGTCTTCCCGCAGAACGAGCACGTCGTCACCTTGCGGGCGCGAAACCCGGCTCCCCCCGTGTCGCCGGTGGTTGTGGGGGGAACGTCGCCGCCGTCCTGCTTGTTCTTCGCCATGGATCCCTCGCCGCGCGGTTCTTCCCGCGCCTACCTCGCAAGTCTATCGGCGTGTCAGGCCCACGTCTGCATCGCGCGTCGACGGACGCCCGTTATCGGCTGTCGGTCACCCGTGCGCGTCCCGCTCGGGGCGATCGTCCCCGCGGGTCGTCGGGCGGGGCTTCCCCGCCATGCGGGCCGCCATGCTCCGCCGGGCCGCGGCGTACTCCTCCTCGGTCATCTTCCCGCTGTCCCGCAGCTCGCGCAGCCCTTCCATCAGCGTCCGTTCCGCCTGGTTCGACCGGTCCGAGGCCAGCGTCCGCCGCCGGATGATCACCACGACCAGGCCCAGCACGACCACGACGCCGATCAGCACGCCCAGCCACAGCAGCAGCGGGCCCACCCCCTCGGCGCGCGGCGCGGGCGGGGTCGCGGCGCTGGTCAGCACGCCGGTCATGCGTTGCCCGAGGCGATCGCCTCGCGGATCGGCACGATCAGCCCCGGCACGACGCGGTGCTCCACCAGATCCTCCCCGGTCTTCGCCAGCTTCGCGAGGATCTCGGGCAGTTCCTTGGTCTCCGTCAGCCCGCCGAACTTCCGCAGGGTGCAGTAGATGCTGATCGGCTCCGAGCCCGGCTCGATGTCGCGCGCCGAGTTCTGCCCGGGGCGCGTCTTGACCTCGAAGTACGCCTCGACGTCGCCCCGCTTGCCCAGCGCCAGGCCGATCAGCGGCTGGCAGTCGATGGGCGTGGTGTTGGGGATGTCGATGAGGGCCGCCAGGGGCGAGCCGGGGATCAGCGCGTCCTGCACGATGGCGTCGTGGTTGCCGTTCGCCGCGAGATCAAATCCGTAGAGCAGTTCGACGTAGTCCACGTCCAGCGGGCTGATGGAGAGGTACGTGGGCGCGATCTCCAGGACCTGCGAGTGCAGCGAGTACCCCTCCTCCATGGTCGGCGGGTTCACCACGCCCGCACGCACCGAGGTGGCGCGCATCGAGAGCCAGCGGTGCGGCATCTGGTCCTGCGGGCTCTCGAGGGCCAGTTCGTCCTTGAACTTGCGGAACCCGGTCATGTGCGGGAACTGCCGACGCACGCGCTCGAACAGGTCGAGCACCGTCTCCCGCGTGCGCGGAAGCTCCATCCGCACGCTCAGCTTGAGGTTCACATAGAAATCGTTGCACAGCGCTCGAAAACTCTCCGCCATCTCGGCACGCTCCGGCCCGTCGGGCGCCTCGCAACCACAAGGGGAACCATAGCGGTGTCCGCGACACCCGTCGATCAACCGACAAGCGCATCAAACGCGCGCAGCACGCGCGAAGTGTCCGACAGGTCCTCGAACACCACGTCCGCGCCCGCTTCGGCAAGCGCGGGGGCGGGCGTCCGCCCGGTCGCCACGCCCAACGCGCGGCAGCCGTGCGCCCGCGCCGCCGCCACGTCGTGCTCGGTGTCCCCCACCACCACCACGCGCGACGCGTCGCACGACGCGCCCCGCACCGCCGCGTACGAGCGCATCCCGCACACCACCAGGTCCGACCGCACCGGCGGGCGCGACACCGACTGGTCTCCCCACGCCCGCACGTCGAACTGACCGACATCGATGCCCGCGGCGTGCAGCTTCATCGTGCCCGTCTCCTCGAAGTTCCCCGTCAGCACGCCCAGGGCCAGGCGCGCGTCGCCGGGGCGGCGCGCCCGCAGCGCGCCCAGCAGGTCGTGCACCCCCGGCAGCGCGCGGGCTGCGCCGGGAAGGGCCATCGCCCGCGCCAACTCGGCGGCGTACGCCGCCCGGAATCGCGCCGCGTCATCGGGCGCGGGCTCGACGCCGTTCGCACGGAACAGGTCGGCGATGATCAGCGGGTCCAGCCGCCCGGCGAACGCGATGCCCTCGGCGTGGAAACCCCCGCCGAAGAGCGCCTCCCCCGCGCGGACCATCGCGCGCATCCCCGCCCCGTTGGTCGTGAGCAGCGTGAGGTCGATGTCGAAGAGCACGAGCACGCGGGCCAAGCCTACGCCGGGCGAGCGGCCCTACCGGCGGATCTCGAACCCCGATTCGTCGGGTGCGAGTTCCGCGTTCTCCCGGCGCTCGGACGCGATGTACCCGGGCGCACCGCCCCGCACCGCGGCCAGGAAGCCCTCCACGTCCGTCGCGGCCCCCTGCGCCTCGAGCGTCACCGTGCCCGCGGGGTCGTTGCGCACCCATCCCGTGATCGGGTGCCCCGAGGCGATCGACCGAACGGTTGCCCGGAACCCCACGCCCTGGACGCGGCCTGAATAGGTCACCCGCGCCCGCGTCAGGTTGCCGCTCCCGCCGTCCCGGTGGGTCATGCGGGAATCGTACGTCCGCGATAACCCGGGCCGACGGGTCGAGAACTCGCGGCTCGGTGCGGCCTGGGGCGCCCATGTCGGCCTTTTGGTTGCCGCAGGCGCGGCGCGTGCTACGGTGAACGTCGCGGCAGGACGACGCGGGCGGGGCCTCGCGTGGTGCCTCGCCGGGGAGCGACACACGTGGCGAACCTCTGGCGCTCCGGGCTGCGCGACACGCGCGACGTCGACCGCGTCAAGGACGCGAGCGACATCGTGCGGATCGTCGGCGAGCGCGTCCAGTTGCGCCCGAAGGGGCGCGAGTTCGTCTGCCTCTGCCCCTTCCACGACGACCACAACCCGTCGATGTACGTCGTGCCCGCGAAGCAGATGTACCACTGCTTCGTGTGCGGCGAGGCGGGCGACGTCATCTCCTTCGTCATGAAGGCCGACTCGATGTCGTTCCGCGAGGCGCTCGAGTATCTCGCGGATCGCGCGGGCATCACGCTGACGAGGGCGTCCGCGCAGGCCGCGGCGCCGGGGGAGCCGACGCGCCGGACGATGCTGGACGCCTCCGCCGAGGCGAGCCGGTTCTTCCGCCAGATTCTCCGCGAGCACGAGCACGGGCGCGAAGCGCGCGAGATGATCGCGCGCCGGGGCATCAGCCCGGCGATGGTCGAGCGGTTCGAGCTGGGCGCCTCGCCCGACCGCTGGGACGGGCTCATCCTGCGTGCCCGCCAGAAGGGCGTCGACGAGGCGTCGCTGCTGGGCGCGGGGCTCATCAAGAGGCGGGAGAGCGCCGAGGGGTGCTACGACCTGTTCCGCCGGCGGCTCATGTTCCCGATCCACAACAAGGCCGGGCAGACCATCGCGTTCGGCGCCCGCAAGCTGCGGGACGAGGACGAGCCGAAGTACCTGAACTCGCCCGACACCCCGCTGTTCGACAAGTCCGCGACGCTGTACGCGCTGCACCTGGCCGGACAGGCGATCCAGCGTGCGCGCACGGCGATCGTGTGCGAGGGGTACACGGACGTGATCGCTTGCCACCAGCACGGGTTCGAGCACGCCGTCGCGACGCTCGGCACGGCGCTGACGCCCGCGCACGCGCGCGAGCTGCGTGCGCGGTGCGATACGGTGATTCTGCTGTTCGACGGTGACGACGCCGGGCAGCGGGCCGCCGACCGGGCGGTGCCGGTCTTCTTCGGCGAGCCGATCGACGTGCGCATCGCCACGCTGCGGAGCGCCACGGACGCGAAGGACCCGGACGAACTGCTGAAGCGCGACGGCGGGGCCGAGGTCTTCCGGCGCGTGCTCGCGTCCTCGCGCGACCTGCTGGAGTACCGGTTCGACCGGGTGCGGGACCGGCTGCGCGGGGCGGGGATGTCGGCCCTGGAGAAGGGCCTGAAAGAAGAGATGGGCAAGCTGGTGGAGATGGGCTGGGAGCAGGCCGACCCGATGCGCCGCGCGCTCATCGAGCGCCGGCTCGCGGAGATCTCGGGGCTGACGCTCGATGTCGTCCGGGCGGTGATGCCGGCGGGGCGGAGCGCGCGCCGGGGCCCGACGCCCGGGCCGGGCGTGGACAGCGCCGCACGCGGGGAGACCGAGCTGGCTCGCCTGCAGCGGGGCACGCTTTCCGCCGCCGAGCACCTGCTGGGGTGCATCCTGTGCCGCGGAAGCCTGTGGGGGGCGCTGGACGAGGCGGGGCGGGCGCTGGTCGTGTCGGCGGCGTATGGTTCCCCGGTGATGGGCGTGCTCGCAGCAACGATCTCGCGTCTGGGCGAGAACGGCGTGGAACCGGACACAAACGCGGTGCTCGGGCAGACCGAGGATGCGTTGGTGCGGGCGTCCGTCGTCGGGCTGATGTCGCGCGTGCACGCCGAAACCGACGGCGACGACGAGCGGCTGCGCCGGCACTTTGATTCGTGCCGCGCGCGGGCTGCGGTCGAGGCGGGACACTTCGAGGTGAAGCCGGGCGACGGCACGGCGCGTGACGCGGCGAGGGATCCGTCGCTGGACGCGGCGATCCGACTCTTGGAATCCACACGCCGCGCTCGGGCGGCGATGGGCGCGGACCGGCGGGTGCTCCCGCGCCCGGGCGGGTGAGGGACGTCGTCCGCGCGACGGGAGCGTGCGGACGTTCGGGAGAGAATGCCCCAGCCGGCAGGATGACCGGACGGGCGAGGTGGTTGTGCCCGAGGGGCGGCGGACAGCGCCCCCGGCTCGCAAGGAGACGCGTGTGTTCGCAGATCTGCATCCCGCGATGACGCAGTTGCTGGACCTGGGCAAGTGCCGTGGCTGGCTGAGCTACGAGGAGCTCAACAACACGCTCCCCGACGAGATGGTCGATCCCGCGCGGATCGACGAGCTGCTGGTGCTGATCGACCGGGCCGGGATCGAGCTGGTCGACGAGCTCGAGTACAAGGCTCGCCTGCACCGCCAGGCGCTGGAGCGCGGCGAGACGCCCGGGGCCCCGCGCGGGTCGCTGCCGATGCTGTTCCGGGCGATGAGCGTCTCGGGGGGCGAGCGCAGCGCCGAGGCGGTGTCGCTCCGCCACGCGCTGCACGCGCCCGCGCCGTCGCCGAGCGCGGCGTGCGAGGTGGACGAGGAAGAGGCCCAGCTCCAGAAGGACCTCGCCGAGGTCGTGACGGAGGAGACCACCGGCAAGCGGATCGACGACCCGGTGCGGATGTACCTGTCGCAGATGGGGACGATCCCGCTGCTGACGCGCGAGGAAGAGATCCGCCTGGCGAAGAAGATCGAAGTGACGCGGATGATCTTCCGCCGGCGCTGCCTCGAGAGCGACTACATCGCGGCGCAGGCGGTCGAGATCCTGAAGATGGTGCACCGGGGCGAGCTGCCGTTCGACCGGACGATGCGGATCTCGACGGCGGACCCGGACGCGAAGTCGAAGATCGCGCGCCGGATCCCGGCGAACCTGCCGACGGTCGAGCGCCTGCTGGAACTGAACCGCGCCGACCACGAGGCGATGCGGGCCGCCGAGCGCGACGGGGACGCCGCCCGCGCGGGCGAGTGCCTGGCGCGCATCCGCGCGCGGCGCCGGCGCATGGCGACGCTGACCGAAGAACTGAGCCTGCGCACGGGGCGCATCATCCCGCTGATGCGCAAGCTCCGGTCGATCTCGAAGAAGATGAACGAGCTCGACGGGGACATCCGCGGCACGAACGACCGGCGCTCGCGCCGGCGCCGGGCGGCGCGGGTGCTGGACCCGGAAGACCTCGCGGTGATGCGCGAGGAGCTCGAGGGGCTGCGCGGGCTGGTGCTCGAATCGCCCGAGGACGCCGCCCGGCGCACCCGCGACCTCAACACCGTCTTCTGGGAGTACGAGCAGGCCAAGCGCGACCTCTCGGGGGGCAACCTCCGCCTGGTGGTCTCGATCGCGAAGAAGTACCGCAACCGGGGGCTCTCGTTCCTGGACGTCATCCAGGAGGGCAACACCGGGCTGATGCGCGCGGTCGACAAGTACGAGTACAAGCGCGGGTACAAGTTCAGCACCTACGCCACGTGGTGGATCCGCCAGGCCATCACCCGCGCAATCGCCGACCACGCCCGCACGATCCGCATCCCCGTGCACATGATCGAGACAATGAGCAAGCTGCGGAACTTCGAGAAGGCGATGCTGCAGGAGAGCGGCGTCGAGCCCACCATCGAAGAACTCGCCGAGCGCGCGGGGATGCCCTCGGCCGAGGTCCGGCGCGTGATGAAGATCAGCCGGCACCCCGTGAGCCTCGACCGCCCCGTCGGCGAGAGCGAGGACAGCTACTTCGGCGACTTCATCGAGGACGAGTCGCAGAGCGCCCCGGGCGACGTCGCCGCCGCGGAGATGCTCAAGAACCGCATCGAGCAGGTCCTCAAGACCCTCACCTACCGCGAGCGCGAGATCATCAAGCTCCGCTACGGCATCGGCGACGGGTACACCTACACCCTCGAAGAAGTCGGTCGCATCTTCAAGGTGACGCGCGAGCGCGTCCGCCAGGTCGAGGCGAAGGCCATCCGCAAGCTCCAGCACCCCGTGCGGGCGCGCAAGCTCCAGGGCTTTGTCGACAGCCGCTCGGCCCGCGACGGACGCCCCGCCGCCGACGCCGCCCCTGCCGCCCGCCCGGCATCGGCGCGAGCGACGGGCGGCCAGCCCCAGCCCCAGGCCCCGGCCAACGGGCACGCGTCACCGGTCGCGCACAACGGGAACGGCGTGAACGGCGTGAACGGGATGAACGGGGCAAACGGCGTGACGCACGATGAATCCGCCACGCTCGAGGCGCCGGCGCTGCACGCTCACTGAGCCGCCCGGGTGCGCCCGATCCAGCCGCCCCCGATGACCGCGTCGTCGTCGGGCGCGTACAGGACGATCGCCTGCCCGGGCGCCACTGCCCGCACCGGACGCTCGAACACCACCTCGAACCGGCCCCGGCGCCCCGAGGGCGTCGGCGCCGCGTCGTCGGGCAGCGCGCGGGCGCGTGCCGGCACGGTCTCGCCGTGCGCGCGGTACTGCGCCACGCAGTCGAACCACTCGTGCTCCACGGGCGCGCCCCCGAGCCAGTTCGCCTCCGACGCCTCGCAGCCCGCGACGAGCAGGTCGTCGGGGGTTCCCAGTCGCACGGTGTTGGTCGCGGGGTCTTTCGACACGACGTACACCGCGTGCCCGAGCGAGACCGACACGCCGCGCCGCTGGCCGATGGTGAAGCGGTGGTGCCCGGCGTGGGCGCCGAGCGTCTCGCCCTGGGCGTTCACCAGCGCGCCCGGGCGCGCGACATCCGGGCGCAGTCGCTCGACGAGCCCGGCGTAGTCGTTGTCGGGCACGAAGCAGATCTCCTGCGAATCGGGCTTGTCGAAGACGGGCAGCCCCCAGGCCCGCGCGAGCTCGCGCACCTCGGGCTTGGGCAGGCCGCCGATCGGGAAGAGCGTGCGCCCCAGGTGCCCGGGCGGGATGCCGAACAGCACGTACGACTGGTCCTTCGCGCGGTCGACGCCCCGGCGCAGACGCCCGCCCTCGATCCGCGCGTAGTGCCCGCTCGCGACAAGATCGGCCCCGATCGAGGCGGCGTACTCGTGCAGCTTGCCGAACTTCAGCCAGTCGTTGCACCGCACGCACGGGTTGGGCGTGCGTCCCGCGGCGTACTCGTCCGCGAAGTAGTCGACGATGCGCCCGAAATCCCTCTTGAAGTTGCACACGTAGAACGACACGCCCAGGCGTGCCGCGACGAGGCGCGCGTCCGACGCGTCGAGGATCGAGCAGCACCCCTGGTGCCCCACCCGCACACCGGCGGGGGGCGTGCCCGGGGCGTCGTCGCACGCGTCGTCGGGCGCGGGCGCGTCGAGCGATTCGCCGGGCGACCCCAGGCGCATGAAGCACCCGACGACGTCGTAGCCCTCGCGCTGCAGCACCGCCGCGGCGACCGACGAATCGACCCCCCCGGACATCGCCACCAGCACCTTGCCGCGCGCGGTACTCACGGGCGATCGTAGGAAATGCGCCGTGCGCCGCCCGCCGAGCGCGCTATGCGCGGTCGTCCGGCTCGGGCGCGAGGTCGTACGCCTCCCCGCCGCTGCCCGGGGCGATGTAGTTCCCCTGGGGTCGGGCGGGGCGGTGCCCGGCGACGGGCGCGGGTTGCGGCGCGTCGCGTGCCTGCCCACCCTCGATGCGCCGCACGATCGCGGCGCTCGACCGCCGGTCGCGGTCCATCGCGCGCGTCGAGTTCGCCCGCGCCCACTGGCACAGGAGCATGAACTGGATCAGCGGCACGACGATGAACCCCACGCACGCCAGGAACAGCCCGCCCGTGATCACGACCGCCGGTCCGATGATGATCATCCGGGCCGTGCCCCGCACCAGCGCCAGCGTGAACAGGAACAGGACGCCCACCGGCACGCTCGCGACCACGACGAACGGCACCGCGCGCAGGCGCGTCGCGAGCGACAGGTCGTTCGCCCAGTCCGCGAGCTGCGCGAAGTACAGCAGCGCCGCGATCATGCCCACGAGCGCGAGCACCAGCACCAGCAGGCCGAGCGCCACCAGCACCGTCGCACTCACGGGCGGCCCGGGAGCGATCACCGGCGCCCCAGCGCCCCCGCCCGCCGCCGCCGCCGCGGCCGCCGCGGCTTGTCGCACCGCGACCCCGTGCAGGACCGTCACCCCCGCGAACAGGATGGTGAACCCGCCCCCCCACATGAACTGCGACACGCGCGCGATCAGCCTGAGCCGTGCCCATTCGCGGACCGGATCGATCGGCGAGGGTGCGCCGAACTCACGCGGCCCGGTGACGTGGTACACCCCCGCCCCCCACGCGCCTGCCCCCAGCGCCGCCAGCCCGAGCGCCGCGAGCAGCAGGGGATTGCCCAGCGACGCCCCGATCGTGGCGAGCAGGCTCGCCACGCAGACGCCCGCGCCGATGATCGCGACGGTGCTCCACAGGGCGAGGCGATCGAGGTACGAGAGCGGCGCCTCGGTCATCCCGCCGCCCGCGTCGCGCCGGATGCGGATGGGCGTCCCGCATTCCGGGCAGCGGTCGCCGGGCTTCAGCCCGCGCAGGTTGTACCCGCAGCGCGCGCACGCGCGATCTTCGCCGATCACCATCGCGCCCGAGACCGCCGAAGGATTGCTGAACGGCGTGCGCACGCCACGCTCCTACCGGACCGCGACGGTCCCGGTTTCGCGCACGAAGTCGGTGCGGCCCATCGCGGCCTCGACGGCGTTGCGGAAGAGCCTTGCGCCCGGCGTCTGCCCGGCCCGGGCCGAGGGGCTCAGGCGTGTCCAGTACGGATGGCGGGTCCAGTCGAGGTAGCGTTCCGGGTGGGGCATCAGCGCGAACACGCGCCCCGAGGCGTCGCACACGCCCGCGACGCGCCCAGCCGAGCCGTTGTAGTTGTCGCGGTAGCGCAGCACCACCTGCCCGCGCCGCTCGAGCTCGCCCAGCGTCGCAGCGCTCTCGGTCACCAGGCGCCCCTCGCCGTGCGCCACGGGCAGCATCGCGACGTCGCGCGCCCACACCTCGTCGGGGAGCGTGAACGCGTCCTTCGCCCACGCGCAGCACGTGTCGGGCTCGACCTCGACGCCCACCCAGCGATCCGTGAAGCGCGCGTCGGTGTTGTCGACCAGCGACAGGCGCGGGCGGGGCGACGCGTCCGGCGGCCAGCGCTCGCCAACCCCTGGCCCCGGCAGCAGCCCGGCCTGCACCATCACCTGAAACCCGTTGCACACCCCGATGACGATCGCCCCGCGCTCCATCGCCTCGCGCAGCGGGCCGTACAGTTTCTCGCGCACGCGCATCGCCAGAATTCGCCCGGACGCGATGTCGTCCCCGTAGCTGAACCCCCCGGGGAAGCCGATAAGGTGCGCACGCTCCACCAGCGACGGGTCGCGCGCGATCGCGTCCACGTGCGCAAGGTCCACCTCGGCGCCGCCCAGCGCGAACGCGCGGCACAACTCCAGATCACAGTTCGTTCCGGCGGCTCGAACGACCAGGGCGCGGGGCATGCCCGATGGTAGCGGCACCCCGCGCACGCCGTGTCGATATCCTGACGCCATGCCCACCATCTTCCCATTCCGCGCGATCACGTACGCCGGAGTCCGCGACGTCTCGAACCTCGTCGCGCCGCCGTACGACGTCCTCGACAAGGGCGGCAAGCAGCGCCTGCTCGACAAGGACCCGCGCAACATCGTCGCCATCGATCTCCCGCACACCCCGGCGAAGGAACTCGGCCCGCCCGCGGCGTACGACGCCGCCGCCCGGGCGCTGCGCGACCTGCTCGGAAACGGCACGCTCCGCGCCGCCGACCAGCCCGTGATCTTCGCCTATCGCCAGACCTTCACGGGCCAGGACGGCGCCACGACCGTCCGTCGCACCGGCATGGCGTGCTGCGTCGAGACGGTGCCCTTCGGCCCGCGGGCGGGCGGCGGGGTGCTCCCGCACGAGGAGACCTTCAGCGGGCCCAAGGAAGATCGCATGGCCCTGATGAAGGCCACGCGCACGCAGCTCTCGCCCATCTTCGGCCTCCACGCCGACGAGCGCGGGCTCGCGACCGCGCTGCTCGCGACCGTCACCTCGTCTCGCGCGCCCGACACCACCGCCACCACCGACGACGCCACCCTGCACGAACTCTGGACCATCACCGATCAGCCCACCATCGAGGCGTACCGCGCGGCCCTCGCGGGCGAGGACGTCTTCATCGCCGACGGGCATCACCGCTACACCACCGGGCTCAACTACCTGCGGGGTCTGGAGGCCGCCGGCCCCGTCGGGCCCGATCACCCCGCCCGCCGGTGCATGATGGTGCTCGTGGGCATGCGCGACCCTGGGCTGGTCATCTGGCCGACGCACCGCGTGCTGGGCGGGATGGCGGGCTACTCGCTCGAGGCGTTCCTGGCGGCGGCCGGCGATCACGTGAAGGCCGAGCCGGTGGCGGGAGACCTGCACGCCGTGCACCGGGCGATGCACGAACGCACGGACCTGGGCGACGAGCGTTTCGCCCTGTGGGACTTCGCGCGTTCGCAGGGCCTGGTCGCGGCGCCCGCGCGGAGCGACGCGCTGGCGAAGCAGTTCCCGCACCGCCCCCGCGCGTGGCGCACGCTCAGCGTCGCGTTCGCGCAGTACGTGCTCGTCGAGGACATCTGCCAGGGCCGGCTCAACGGCGGCAAGCCCGTCAAGTGGGCGTTCCCGCACACGGTGCGCGAGGTCGAGGAAATTGGGCGAGGCCAGGAGACCGGCGCGGGGGGCGGGGCGGGGTTCGCGCAGCTCGCGGTGCTCGTGCGTCCCACGCCGCTCGAAGCGGTCCGTGAGGTGAGCCGCGCGAACGAACTCATGCCCCAGAAGAGCACGTTCTTCTATCCGAAGCTCGCGACAGGGCTCTTCATGAACCCCCTGGAGTAGCGCGCGGTTCCTCGTCCGGGCGGCCCCGCCGGGGCGCCATGTCGATCGGCGGCACGGGCTGGCCGGGGTTCGCGTGCTTCCAGTCCACGATCGGCCCGCTGTGCTCGCCCAGCCACGCGAGGAGCTGCTCCTTCGACCTGGGCGACCCGAGCCGCGACACTTCCTTCCCGTCGCGCAGCAGCACGAGCGTCGGGATCGACGTCACGCGCAGGCGCTCGGCCTCGGGCGGCGGGTTGTTCCGGTCTGTGAAGTCCGCCACCACCGCGTGCGTGTTCTCTCGCACCCACCGCTGCACGCCCGCATCGGCGAGCGCACCGCGCTTGAGCGCCTGGCACGGGCCGCACCATTCCGCCGTCGCGAACACCAGCACCGGCATGCCGGACGCTTCCGCGAGCACCTCGGCCTGCGCCAGCGAGGGCGCTTGCGCGAACACCTCGGGCATCTCGGTCGCGCGCCCCGAAAGCGCGGCGTACCCGACGAACGCCACCCCGGCCATCACCAGCATCCCCAACACGCGTCGTCGGCTCGCCATGTCCGCACTCCGTGCTCTGATCATCGGCCCGCGTACGCCCTCCCCGCACTGCTACCGGGGCCCGGCGTCCAGACGTTCCAGCAGCCGCTCGATGTACCGCCACGCGTTGAGTGTTGTTCGCAGGCGGGCGGCGTCGAGCGCCGGCTCGGCGAACAGCCCCCGCACGACGTCCGAGAATCGGGAACGCTCGGCCATGCCCCAGGCCCGCAGCCGCTCGACCTCGGCCCGGTCCCCCCGCGCCAGCGCCTCCTCGCCCTCCTCGCGCAGTGGCATGAACTCGGCGAGGAACCCGGCGGGCAGCGACTTGTCGCCCGGCGCGACGCCTCCCGCACGCAGGGCCAGCAGCACCTCGGCCCGCGCCAGGGGCGAGGCGAGCGTGGTCCGGGCGGCGTTCAGGGCCGACGACGCGTCGTGCGACTCGTCGCCCGCGAGATCCGGGTGCACCGCCGCGGCCCGCGCGAGATACGCCCGCTCGATCTCGTCGCGCGAGAGGTCGAACCGGGCGGGGAGCCCCAAGACCTTGAACGGGTCGGGCTGCACGGGACACGGTACCCCCGGGCGAGCGTCCGGGAATCGAGTACAGTGTCGGCGAACCCCGTGCCCGGAGAACCCACATGCTCGCCGCCCTGTGCCTCAGCGTTCTGGTGTGCGCCCAGCCGACCGACCTCACGCCCGTGGATCGTGCCGCGGGCTGGCGTGACTACACGGGCGCCGACGCGACCGCGCTGTGGCGTTCGTACCGCGGGGCGTCGTTCCCCGCGAAGGGCTGGGTGAGCGCCGCGGGCGAGCTGCGGCTGTCGAAGAACACCGGCGCGGGCGACATCGTCACCGTCGACCAGTTCCGCGATGTCGAGATGACGTTCGACTTCAAGATGGGCGAGAAGTCCAACTCGGGCATCATGTGGCGTGTGGCCGAGAAGCACGACACGCCCTGGCAGACCGGGCCCGAGTACCAGTTGCTCGACGACGCGGGCTTCGGCGCCAAGCCCACCGACGCGCATGCCGTCGGTGCGCTGTACGACCTGTACCCGCCCGCCGCCGCCAAAGTGGCGCGCCCCGCCGGCGAGTGGAACACGGGTCGTATCCGCTTGCGCAACGGCGTGGTGCAGCACTGGCTGAACGACGTGAAGGTCGTCGAGGCGACGATCTTCGACGACGCCGGGCGCCCCACGCCCGAATGGCTGGCGAAGATCGGGGTGGATGCCAAGGGCGCCGCCGTGGCCGAGGGCGGGAGCAAGTTCAAGGTGTACCCGGGCTTCGGCGTGCAGCCCGCCGGGCACATCGCGATCCAGGACCACGGCGACACCGACCTCGCGCTGCGGAACGTCCGCATCCGCGACCTGGCCGCCGCCCTCCCGGGCGAGGTCCGGCTGTTCAACGGCACGGACCTCACGGGCTGGGTCGGCGTCGCGCGCGACGAGGCGACCAAGACGGACGGGCCGGTCGACACCGGCACGCTCGCGAGCGTGCGCGACGGGGTCATCGTCATCAAGGGCCAGCCGATCGGGTATCTGCGCACGAAGGACACGTACACCAACTACGTGCTCCGCCTCGAGTGGCGCTTCGACCCGTCGAAGGGCGCGGGCAACTCGGGCGTGCTCGTGCGCATGGTGGGCGCCGACAAGGTCTGGCCCAAGAGCGTCGAGGCCCAGCTCCACAGCGGGAACGCGGGAGACTTCTGGAATATCGACAGTTTCACCATGACCACCGACCCGGCGCGCACCAAGGCGCGCAACACGAAGAAGTCGCACGGCGCGGAGCGTCCGCTGGGCGAGTGGAACGAGTACGAGATCATCGTGCACAGGGGCGACGTCGTGCTGAAGGTGAACGGCGAGGAGCTCAACCGGGCGACGAACGTCGAGCAGATCGCCGGGCACATCTGCCTGCAGAGCGAAGGGGCCGAGATCCACATCCGCAACGTGCGCCTGGCCCCGCTCCCGTGAGCGACAAGCCCGGCGCCGCACAGGAGGCGGCGCGATGACCAGCCACATCGGCATCGTGGGAGTCAGCCCAGAGGGGGCCGCGCTCTTTTACCAGCAGCTCACGCGGCACGCGGGGCGGCTGATGAGCCCGACCGAGCAGCCCCGCATCTCGGTGCACAACGAGCCCCTGCACTTCTACCTCGACGCCATCCGTCGCAACGACTGGCACGCGGTGGACCGTCTGCTGCGCCGCTCGGCGGACCTGCTGGCCCGGTGCGGGGCGCAGTTCTGCATCGCGCCCGACAACGCCGTCCAGCACGCCGTCCAGATGGCGGAGGTCAACAGCCCGATCCCGTGGCTGACGATGCCGGACCTGGTGGCGGCGGCGGTGGCCGCGGACGGACGCCGGTGCGTCGGGCTCATCGGCACGAAGTTGATCACGACGGCGTCGACCTACCAGACGCACCTGGGCCTCAAGGGGGTGCAGGTGCTTCCCCCCAAGAACGGCGACGACGACCTGCTCGACGAGGTGATCTTCGGCGAGCTGATCTACGGGCAGATCCGCCCGGAGAGCCGGCTGGCGGTGCTGAAGATCATCGCGTCGCTCGCCGACCGCGGGTGCGAGGCGGTGATCCTCGCGTGCAGCGAGGCCCCGCTGATGGTGACGCGCGACAACTCGCCCCTGCCGGTCTACGACGCGGCGGACATCCTGGCCGAGGCCTCGATCCGCCGGAGCATGACGCGTCGGGCGGAAGATCACCGCCCGGGCGCGCTGGCGTCGTAACGGTTCGCGAAGCGCGTGACGAACCTGCATCGCCGGCGGAACACCCGGTCATGCGACGCGAATGGTGACGCACCAGCGTTCGCCGGGAGGGAGCCCCGGCCGCCGAAAGCCGTTCGCAATGCGTTAGGACGGGAACCGGACTGGACGACACGCGTCGGAAGTCGGTATGCTGGTCGAGTGAGCGTGCGCGTGCTCGAACGATCGGCGTGAGCCGACGTCCGGCGCGACGCCTGCCCAAGGCGCGAACGCGCGGGGAGCACGCGAGCGGAGGGAGGACCCCTGCCGCGGCGCCGCACGCACGACACGTGGCCGATCGTCCCGCCGGAGGAGCCGGCCGACCGCGATCGCCGGAGATTTGTGGAGCCCGACATGAACAGCCGCGATGGTCGCTCGTTCCTTGCCCGCCGCTCGAATCCCGTTGTTCGTGAGCGCCGGCGCGCCCGCTCGCTCGCGGCGCGAGTGGGTCGAGCGCTCGGGCTCAGCGAGCAGCGTCCCGAGGCCGCCGGCGTCGACTCGCTCGAAGCCCGCACGATGCTCGAGGGTTCGTTCGCCACGGCGATCCTCGTGAACCTGGACGGCGGCGGGCGGGGGACCTCGGCCGGGGTCATCAACCCGGCGCAGGCCCCGACCGACAACGACTACTACCGGTTCGTGGCGCCCGCGTCCGACTTCGTCCGAATCCTCGCGGACACGGCGAACGAGTCGCCCGCGAGCACGCTGAACACCCGGGTCACCGTCTTCGACAGCACCTTTACGCAGGTGGCATCGGGCACGAACAACGGCATCCTGACGACCGGGCTGGCGACCGACGGCTGGGCGGGCTTCCATGCGACCTCGGGCGAGACGTACTACGTCGTGGTCTCCAGCGATTACGCGGGGCCGGCCCCGAACCTCACGACCGGCAACACCTTCACGCTCCGCATCTCGGCGCTGTCGAACACCTTCGCGACGGTCCCGGCCGCCTGGTCGGCGACGGCCGAGGGCGTGGCGATCGACCCCGCGACGCCCCCGCCCGCTCCGCTCTCGATCTGGCCGGTGGGCGGATCGCTGGGCGTGCGTCAGGACGACCAGGTGTGGACGTACACCGCGGCCCAGACGAGCCTGGTGACGCTGAACGCGCAGCACAACCGGTACAACCGCCCGTTCCTGCCGGGCAGCACGATCCCCGACCGCCTTGACACGCGCCTGGACGTGTACGACTCGGAGGGCGTGCTGCTGAACGCCGACAGCGACGCGGGGCGCATCAACGACGCGTTCACGACGTTCCTCGCGGAGCAGGGCGAGACGTACTTCATCCGCGTGCGCAGCGATGAGATCCGCCCGCGCAACGCCGGCGACCCCGCGTTCGACGTCACGCTCGCGACGGGCGACTTCTGGCTGGTGGCGGACACGGTCGTCGAGACGATCACGCTGAACTCGGTCACGCGCCGGGGGTCCGACACCGGGGCCTTCGTGGCGACGACCGCGCCGAACGTTCCCCCGCCCATCCCGCGCCCGACGTTCCAGACGCACTCGTACGGGTTCGAGGCCTCGGGCGACGGGCTGGCGATCATCACCGTCACGCCGACGGGCCTGGCGCCGGTGACGGACCCGGCGGTGCGCCTGTTCGACGACGCGGGCAACCTGGTCGCGTACAACGACAACTTCGCCGGGCTGGCGGCGCAGCTCCAGGTGAGCCTCGTGGGGGGCGAGCTGTACTACGTGGTGGTCGACGGGTTCGAGATCAACAGCGCCACGCAGTACATCATCAATGTCGAGGCGAACGTCACCAACGCCGCCGGCGACGACGACCACATCAACTCGCCGGTGCTCGGCGCGAACCCGACGCCCGAGCAGCGCGACGCCGCCCGGCGCATCGCGATGCTCGCGACGGGGCTGACGTTCAGCGGCCCCACGCCGGTGCTCGACGCGAACCAGAACCACATCCGCGACCGGGGCGTGCGGGCGATCGCGAGCGCGACGGGCCGCATCTACGACGCGAACGGGTCGGCGTCGGACGACACCGATCTTTTCCAGTTCACCGCGCCGACGGACATGCTGATCGACTACGCCGGCAACAACGACGACCAGGGCACGTCGCTCTTCGTCGGCGGGGCCTTCCAGGCGGGCAGCAACAACACCCCCTGGCTCACCACCTCGCGCACGCTGACGACCTGGGACGCGGCCGACTGGTGGTACACGGGCGCGCAGTTCTTCGACCAGGCGAACAACGTCACGTACGGGTTCAACGACAACCCCGACACCGCCGGCACCACCCGCGCCGAGATCTACGCCCTGCACGACTACGACCCCGGCACGCCCGGCACCGTGCCGACCGGCATGAGCCGTCGCTGGCTCGTCGTCGGCGGCGACTTCGACCTCGTGGTCCCCGGCCTGCTCGGGCCCGTGACGTTCAAGAACCTCGCCGTGTGGATCCAGGACTTCACGACCGGCCAGTGGGGCTGGGCAAGCCTGGGCGACGTCGACGGCCCGGTCCGCGCGCTCGCGTCGTTCATCCCTGAAGAGACCGTCCCGGGCCTCAACGACCCGGGGCTGGACGTCGACACGAACCGTCCGGAGATCGCCACCAACGCGGTGCCCTACCTCGCCGTGGGCGGCGAGTTCACGACGGTCGACGGGAACGCCGCGGCCAACCTCGCGACGTTCGACGTGGTCAACGGCTGGCTGCCCTTCGGCGCGGGGACCGACGGTCCCGTGTACGCGCTGACGGTTTATGACCCCGCGGACGCCGGCGAGGAGCGCGCCGGGCAGCCCGGCCCGCCCCCGGTCCCGCAGGTCAACGACAGCCGCGACATCCCGCCCTCGCTGTTCATCGGCGGCGACTTCAGCACGATCGACGGGCTGGCGGTGCAGAACCTCGCCTACTACGACGGGGCGTTCATCGACATGGTCTGGGGCGGCCCGGCGGCGGGCGTGCGCACCAACGCCGGGCCCAACGGGCCCGTGCGGGCGCTCACGACCTACGCCGGCTGGGACCCCGACGGGGCGGTCGGGCAGATCGAGGCCCCCGACACCGTGCTCATCATCGGCGGGGAGTTCACGTCCATCGCCGACGGCGAGGGCGGGAACACCCCCGCCGCGAACCTGGCGGCGTGGGGCTTCCTCGGCGCGGCGGCCGGCGGTTCGCGCGACACGCAGCTCGCGAACTTCAACCCGCGCCTCACCTGGGAGCAGGTGGACGCGGGCATCACGGCCCCGAACGCCAACGGCGATCCGGTCGGCGTGTACGCCCTCACGACGTGGGACCCGCCGGACATCAACAACACGACCATCGACCCGGTGCTGGTCGCGGGCGGCGCCTTCAACGCCGGCGGCCTGGACAATCTCGTCGCCTTCGCCGTCGATCCCGCCACCGACGCGCCCATCGGCTTCGGCTGGTTCAACGCCTCCGTGGGCACCAACGGCATCGTGCGCACGCTCACCACGCTCACCGACGCGCAGGAGCCGGGCATCGAAGCCGAGGACCTCAACTCCGGCGACCCGCAGCAGGTCCTCTACGTCGGCGGGGAGTTCACCGAAGTCACCAACGGCGACCTCAACGACCCGGTCCTCGCGGCGAACGTCGCGCAGTTCAGCGCGTTCCACGACGATTTCACGGGGCAGGACTTCTTCTACTTCACCTCGCTCGCCGGCGGCGTGGTGAACACCGATCAGACCATCCCCCCCACCGCGGTCTACGCGCTCTCGGGCTTCGACGACGGCAACCCCCTTGACTGGGACCGGCACGACCGCCCCGCCACCCGCATGGCGATCTCCGTCTCGCCCGCGAGCGGCTCGTTCGCCAACATGCGCGTCCGCGTGTACGACTCGAACTTCAACATCGTGTACGGCTTCGGGCGCCCGGGCAGCGAGACGATCGCCCCGCCCTTCCCCGATCCGGCCGGCATGATCGACCCCTCCCTCGCGGCGCCGGGCCTGGACACCCAGCTCGCCGGCATCACTCTCTGGGGCGGGGAGACCTACTACATCGAGGTCAGCAGCCTCGGCGGCGGCGACGACACGACCACCACGGACCGCGGCGGCACCGGGCGTTACACCCTCAGCGTCATCGTCGACGCGATGCCCGAGGACCTCAACGGCGACGGCGTGCGCGACGACCTCAACGCCCGCGTCTCGGAAGAGACCGACGAGGGCAACTTCACCTCCGCGCTCACCATCACCCTCCCGCTGGGCATCGGCGACAACACGAACTACCGCAACTCCGCCGCCCAGCCCCTCAAGGGCAACATCGCCCGCGTGCAGCAGGTGAACCCGTCCACGGGCAACTCGTTCAACTCGCGCGGCGACGTCGGCACCATCTCCGAGATCGACGACACCGACCTGTACTCGTTCCGCGCCCAGTTCACCGGCTTCGCCGAGATCC
This sequence comes from Planctomycetota bacterium, assembly GCA_033763975.1. NCBI lineage: Bacteria > Pseudomonadati > Planctomycetota > Planctomycetota bacterium. The sequence goes on along the minus strand of JANRJM010000004.1, from coordinate 26,586 downwards.
GCCTCTCCACCTCGACCATGACCGACGAGTACGGCGAGGCGTACGGCACGGCGTTCCGCGGGCTCGCGAAGCAGACGTTCAACATGTTCGACGGCGCGCTCCGCGTCTTCCGCAACGACTTCGAGCAGATCGCCTACAGCGACGACAACGCCGCCATCACGAGCGACTTCCAGGACGTGCAGTTCGGCGCGGTCGGCGTCTTCCGCTTCACCTCGCGCGATCCGCGCGTCGTCGTCCCGGTCATCGCCGGCAACACGTACTTCGTGCAGGTCGAGAGCGGCGCCCGCTTCGACGACGGCTCGTCCGCCGACCCCAACGCCCGCGTCGAGCGCATCGCGCGCGAGCTCGACATCCGCCAGACCACCGGCGGGTACCAGCTCCTCATCAACGCGATGCCCAACCAGATCAACGACATCGAGAACGGGCAGACCGTCTTCGACGACCACGCGAACTTCAGCGGCGCCGGCCAGAACCTCGCCACCCCGATCGGCATCGGCGATCTCTCCTCGGGCAGCGCCAACGGCACCGCCTCGTTCAGCGGGATCATCAACGACACCCCCTTCAACAACCCCGACGACCAGGACCTCTTCACGTTCATCGCGCCCGGCTCGGGCACGATGCGGATCGACGTCACCCGCGCCACGGGCTCCACGCTTAACCCGGCCGTGCTCCTCTTCCGCACCGCCGATCTCAACAACCCGGTCGCGACCGGCGTGCCGATCTCCGGGGGCGGGTCGCGCATCGACTTCGACGTGCAGAAGGGCGAGGAGTTCTACCTGCTCATCGCCGGCGAAGGCGGGACCGAGGGCGGGTACAACGTCGCGATCACCGGCGTGCCCGAGGTCGACGACTACGCCGACTTCGCCAAGCTCGAGGACGCGCAGACCATCATCCTCCGCGACTTCCTGGGCCTGGGACAGATCTCCGGCAGCATCGAGGAGGCCGGCGACACCGACCTCTTCCGCTTCTCGTTCGAGGACTTCTACAGCTCGCTCACGATCGACGTCACGGCGCTCGATCCCACGCTCGATCCGGTCGTGTCGGTCTACGAGGTGAGCGAAGACCCCAACGCGAACCCGATGCTGCTGCGGATCGCGAACAACGACAACTTCGCCACCGGCTCGACCACCGCGCGCGTGACGTTCCCGATCACCCCGGGGCGCGAGAAGGCGCCGCAGGGCGGCCCGGTCCGCCCGTACCCCTACTACTACGTCGTGGTGCAGGGGGCCAACCCCGCCGCCGACCGGGGCGCGTACACCGTCACGTTCAACTTCCCCGGCACCGACGACCACCCCGACGCGCAGCCCGAGGACGCGCCCACCCCCACCACCGTGGACACCGGCGAGTTCTCGTTCGCCACCCGCGTCGTCGTCGACACGGGCACGGGCCTGGGCAACGCCACCGGGTCGATCGAACGCATCGGCGACTCCGATCTCTTCCAGTTCACCGCGCCCGCCGGCGGGCCCTTCCAGGTCGTCGTGGGGCGCCCGGGCTCCAGCACGCTGCGCACACGCGTCTTCGTGACCGATTCGGCGGGCACCGTCATCGCGAGCGGCACTGGCCAGGACAGCCTCTTCATCACCACCTCGTCCGCGACCGGCACCGCCGTCCGCAACACGACCTACTTCATCTCCGTGCAGGGCTATGAGGACACGGGAACCCCGAACACCGTCACGACGGTGACCGGCGACTACTCGCTCAGCGTGATCGCCCCGCCGATCGACGATCATCCCAACGCCGGCGAGTTCACGCTCGCGACCGGCATGATCTTCAACACCGTGACCGGCGTCGCGCAGGTGGGCGGCAGCACGCCCAACGACCCGCTCAACCCGCGCCTGTCGCCCACGAACGACACCGACCTCTTCACGTTTGTCGCCATCCAGACCGGCGAGCAGCAGATCGTCATCACGCCCTTCCTCGCCGGGGGGAGCATCGCCCCGCGACTGACCGTCTTCAACGCCAGCGGCGTGCAGGTCGGCGAGGTCGCCGCTTCCGCCGCGCTCCAGTCGGTCTCCTTCACCGTGACCGCCGCCGCCGGCACCCGGTTCTACATCCTCGTCAGCGCGGTCACGGGCATCCCCGGCGGAACGCTCGCGGGCGAGTACAGCGTGCAGGTGAACGGCCCGGTTCCCCCGGGCGGCGGCGGCGACGACCCGGCCGAGATCGACTTCAACGCGCCGCTCACGGTCTCTCTGGACCCGCGCACGGGCGACGCCGGGCGCTTCGACCAGATCAGCCCGTCCGGCGATCGTGACCTCTTCACCTTCGTGACCACCGCCGCGGGGCGCGTGTTCGTGCAGGTGATCACGCCGCTGGGCTCGCTGCTCGACGCGTCGGTGCGCGTGGTGAACGCGGTGCCGGTGGACAGCAACGGCAACGGACGCTTCGACGACGACGAACTGGGTGCGGTCACGGTGGCCAACGGCTTCGACGCCGACGGCGTGCCGGGCGTCACCGCCTCCGTCACCTTCACGGGCAGCGCGAACACCCGCTACTGGGTGATCGTGGACGGGCTGGGCGAGTCGGTCGGCTCGTACGAGGTGCAGGTCAACACCCAGCCGCTCACCAACCGCGTCTTCTTCCCCGAGGGCTTCGCGAACACGAACATCCGCGAGTTCCTGTCGATCATCAACCCGAACAGCGCCGCCGCCAACTACACCGTCTACATCCGCTACGAGTGGGGCCAGCTCGAGACGATCATCTCGAGCGGGGTGGTGCAGCCGAACTCGCGCGACGGGCTCACCCTCATCGACGGGCCCTTCTACCAGACCCCCGGGCTCATCCTCGACACCCCGTACTCGATCATCCTGGAGTCCGACCTCCCGCTGGGCGCCACCCTGGCCCACTACGACTTCGGCTCGGCCGTGGGCGATTCCTTCACCGAGACGCTCTCGGCGACGTGGAACTTCGCCCGCGTCGAGCGCAACCCGGGCACGGCCCGCGACTTCATCGTTTTCTACAACCCCAACCCCTTTGACATCAACGTCACGCTCACCGCGTCGCAGAACGGGCAGAGCATCTCCGTCACGCAGCGCTTCGAGGGGCTGCGTCGCGGCGGGTTCTCCATCGATCAGCTCACGCAGTTCCCGCTGGGCACCTTCGGGCTGACGGTGACCGCCGCCGCCGCGAACCCCAGCGACCAGGGCGCGTTCGAGGGCATCGTCGCCTCGCTCTCGCACTACTCGATCTCGGGAGACGCCGCGTACTCGGTCCTGGGCACGCCCGTCACCGCCGACAACCCGCAGGGCGCCGCCCTCCGCGGGGTCATCACCAACATCGCGCAGGGCTCCACCGTTTCGTCCGAGGTCGTCTTCTTCAACCCGGGGAGCACCACCGCGACCGTCTCGCTCACGGGCTCGTACATCCGCCTCAACCTGCCGAGCTTCACCCGCACCATCGACATCGCCCCGCGCTCGCAGGTCGTGCTCTCCGCCGCCACGCTCGGGCTCGTCGCCGACCAGCCCGTCGGCCTGCGCTGGGTCTCCAGCGTGCCGATCAACGCCCTCGGCGGGCAGACGCAGTTCGGCGACGGCGAAGCCACCCAGCCCGCGACCGTCGCGGCACGTCAGTTCTACTTCGGCGATGCTTACATCAACGTCGAGGACGCCGGCCAGCTCTTCTTCGAGACCCTCTTCTTCCATAACCCCACCGCCCTCACCAACACCGTCAGCATCCGCCTGGTGTTCGTCGACGGCAGCGAGTCCACCTTCACCCAGACCATCGCCCCGCGCGGCTTCGCCGAGGTCAAGCTCCACGAGCGCCCCGAGATCGTCCAGCAGCGCGCCGGGCGTCAGTGGTTCGCCGTCGACACCTCCGCCCCGCTGCCCTTCATCGCCACCATGCAGCACTACGACCTGTTCCTGGGCGGCGGGTGGGCGACCAGCGGGCTGCCCTTCGGCATCACCACCTCGCTCAACCGCATCCCGTAGCCCTCAACACCCTCCCACAATGAACCACGCCCGCGGGTCGATCCCCGCGGGCGTTTTTCGTTGGCAGTTGGACCGCCCTGGAGGACGGGCCGCCGGCGCGATCGTCAGTTCGAAGGGGGTGCGTCGCCCGCGGGCGTCGCGGGCGCCTGCGGGCGCTCGACCGGGCCGCCCGCGCGCTCCCATTCCTCCAGCCCGCCGGGCATAAGGCGCACGCCCTCGTACCCGCCGGCGATGAGCCGCTTGGTCATCGCCTTGGCGGGCGCGCTGGCGGGGTTGTTGCCGTAGACGAGGATGACGTCGTGCGAGGCGAGGCGCTCGTCGAAGGGGGCGTCGGACGGAAAATCACTCAGGCGCAGGTTCCGCGCCCCGGGAATGTGGCCGGCGTTGAACTCCCGCGGGGACCGGGGATCGATGATCGCCAACGCACCAGAGTTTCCCGGGCGCGATGCGTCGTCGTAGATACGGCGTGCCTCGGCGATGGTCAGCGGCCGGATATCACGGTCGCTGACGCCCTCGCACCCGATCGCCGACCAAACAGAAAGCCCGGCGAACACCGCCATTCCCATGCGAGACAGGGCGAACGCCGATGAACGGACGGAACGGTTCACTCGTAGCATCATGGGGGAAGATTATCGGTGTCGTTCGGGCGACGCCGATCGAATTGGAGAACGCCGGCCGCCCGGATGCGTGCGATTGAGTCACCGAGCATCATCGTTCGTGCTGGGATCGTTGGTCACACTGACCGGCGGGGGCGGCGCGTCGGCGCAGCCGGGCGATGCGGGGTTCACGCTCGCGGCCCCGCGGGCAACCGCCCGTCTGGTCGCCGAGCACGCGGCGCTGCGGGCGGGTGAGACCGAGTACCTGGCGCTGACGTTCGAGATGGAGCCGGGCTGGCACATGTACTGGCGGTCGCACAACGCGACGGGCATGGGCCCGAAGGTCACCTGGACGCTGCCGAGCGGGTTCGCCGTGGGCGAGGGGCAGTGGCCCACGCCGCGGCGGCAGGTGCTGCCCGGCGACATCCTGGACCACATCTACGAGGACCGGCTGACGATCGTCTTTCCCGTGACGGTGCCGAAAGGGGCGGCGGGCACGACGGCGTCGCTGGCGGCTTCGGTGCGCTGGATGATCTGCTCGGACGAGTGCGTGCTGGAGCGTCAGGACGTGGCTCTGTCGGTCCCGCTCGAGGCCTCGGCGGAGTCGTCGCCGGGCGCGGGCCCGACGGCGCGTGCGCGCTCGGCGGACGCGTCGCTGTTCGACGACGCGCGTCGGGATCGGGCGCGCCCGTGGAGCGAGTCGCGGGGCGTCGTGGGTGTGCGCGCAACGCGCTCGGGCGGCACGGTGCGGGCCGAGTTCCACGCGCCGGGCGCGTCGGGGCTGGAGTTCATCCCGGACGACGCGTGCGCCACGCCGCGTGATCTGGTGGGCCAGGGCGGGGCGACGGGGGAAAAACTGGGCGTGGAGTTCGCGGCGGCACAGGCCGGCGCGACACGGATCGAGGGGATCGTGCGGGTCACGCACCCGTCGCGGGCGCCGGCCTCGTTCCGTGTGGAGCTCGAGGTGCCGGTGGAACGTGGGCCGTCGCCGGAGACATCCGGCGGTCGGTAGTTTTTCGCGAAGTCCGGGTGTGCCGGCTCGCAACACGATCGCGGCGTGGAACGGCCCGCGAAGGTGAGGAGTCCAGCAATGAGAATCGCGAGTGTGGTCGGCGGCGTGACGATCGGCGTGCTGTGCCTGGGCGGCGTGCCCGCGTTCGCGCAGGACGGCAGCCCGATGACGACGAAGCAGCCGGAGAAGACGAAAGAGAAGTCGTACGACCAGGACAAGAAGAAAGACAAGAAGGAGTCGAGCGACAAGATCAACGCGGGGTCGGTCGCGCCGGCCTTCGCCGCCCCTGACACCGACGGCAAGACGCACTCGCTGGCGGAGGCGACCAAGGAAGGCAAGATCGTCGTCCTCCAGTGGTTCAACGCCGGGTGCCCGTGGGTGAAGATGCACTACGGCGCGAAGGCGAACACCTTCAACGACCTGCACGCGAAGTACGCGTCGAAGGGCGTGCAGTTCTACGCGGTGGCGAGCAACGCGCCGGGCACGCAGGGCTCGGGCAAGGATTTCAACGCGAAGGCCAAGACCGACTGGAAGATGCCCTACCCGATCCTGCTGGACGAGTCGGGGACCATCGGCCGCTCGTACAACGCGGCGAACACCCCGCTGATGGTCATCATCGGCAAGGACGGCAAGGTTGCGTACTACGGCGCGATCGACGACGCGTCGGAGACCGACGCGCCGGGCAAGACGAACTACGTGGCCAAGGCGCTGGACGAGATGCTGGCCGGCACGAACGTCACCGTGCCCAGCACGAAGCCCTACGGCTGCTCGGTCAAGTACGCCGAGAAGCCGATGAAGGAGAAGACCTCGCCGACGGAGAAGACCAAGGACGGCGAGAAGAAGTAACCCGCACGCGCGAGGCGTGCTCGAGCAAGTGCGAGCCTGGGTGAGACGCCCGGGCTCGCGTTTTTCCCGAAGATGCCGCGTGCCGCCCCCGTACGATCGCCGGCGTGCGCGGTGCGTGGAGGTAGCGCGGATGGTGCTTGATTTTCTGCTCGTGGCGCTGGGCTTCTGCCTCATCGTGGTCGTGCACGAGCTGGGGCACTTCCTCGCCGCCAAGTGGGCCGGGATCCGCGTGCTGGCGTTCGCCGTGGGCTTCGGGCCGGCGGTGGCGTCGTACCGCAAGGGAGTCGGATTCCGGCTGGGGAGCGGCGAGGCGGATTACGCGGCGTCGCTGCGGAGCGCGGGCGGGTCGCTGCATTCCCCTCCCACGATCCTGCCGGGCATCAGCCCCACGGAGTACCGGCTGAACGCGCTCCCGCTGGGCGGGTACGTGAAGATGCTGGGGCAGGTGGACGCCGACCCCGGGCAGGTGAGCGACGCGCCGGACAGCTACCAGAACGCGCCGATCTGGAAGCGGATGATCGTGATCTCGGCGGGCGTCGTCGCGAACGTCATTCTGGCGGCCTGCCTGTTCGGGATCGTGTTCCTGGTCGGGCTGAACTCGCCCGCGCCGACGATCGGCTATGTGGAGCCGGGCTCGCCCGCGGCGTCGGCCCGTATCATCGACGCGACGGGGCACGACGTCGGTCCGGGGCTGCGCGCCGGCGACCGCGTGACGCGGATGGACGGCTGGCCCGTGCGCCACTTCCAGGACATCGCGTTCGCGAGCGCGCTCGCGAGCCCACGCGCGCCGGTGGACATCTCGTTCGTGCGCGATGGGGTTGCGATGCGCGCGGAGGCCACGCCCCGGATGGGAACGCGCAGCCGCATGCTCGAACTGGGCGTGGCGCCGACGTTCAGCACGCGTCTGGTAGACCCGAAGGCGTCGCGCGCGAGCGAGACCGTCCGGACCGTGCTGCGTGAACGTGGGCTGAACGCGGTCGAGCCCGGCATGACCCTCACGCGGGCGAACGGCCGCGACGTGCGCACGCTGCACGAGTTCGAGGCGCTGGTGCAGGCGTCGAACGGCGGGGCGATCGAGGTTGAGTTCCGCGGCGACGACGGCAGCACCGTGCGTGCGTCGCTGACGCCGCGACCGGAGATGGAGGTCGGGTACATCCCCGACGGGGAGGACGGGGTCGTCGGGGTTGAGCACCTGCTGGGCCTGACGCCGGTGCTGGCGGTGGCGGACGCGGCGCCGGAGGGCACAACGCACGCCGCGGCGGACAAGGGCTTTCAGGACGGGGATGTGATCGCGCGCGTGGGCGAGGCGGAGTATCCGACGCCGGCGGAAGGACGCCGGGCGATCCGGGCCCGGGCCGGTCGGACGGTGGACGTGATCGTGCTGCGGCGGAGCGACGACGGGACGTGGCGCGAGGTGTCGTTGCCGGATGTGCCCGTGAGCCGCGACGGCGGGATCGGGTTCATCATGGGCGACCGCGGGGACGTCAGCACGCTGGTGGGTCGGGCGCCTGAGGAGATTCGTCGGTCGCCGACCGGCGCGGACGGGTACACGCCGCCCGCGGCGGGGATCGTGCCGGCGCCGGGCGTGTCTGTGGTGGCGATCAACGACACGCCGACGCCGAACTTCACGGCCGTACGCGAGGCCCTGCGCGAGGCGACGCGGGGCACGTTCGAACGGGGCGAGGCGTCTACCGGCGAGAGCGCCACGGTGCGCGTGACGTTCCGCCATCCGGTGAACGGCGTGCCGGGCGCGGACGGGCGCACGGAGGTGGTCGAGTGGACGCTGCCGGCCGACGCGGTGCGCACGCTGCACACGCTGCGGTGGTCGTCGCCCCTGCCGCCGGGCCTGTTCGAACAGGAGATGGTCGTCGTGCGCGGCGACGGCCCGGTGGACGCGGTGGGCATCGGCCTGCACGAGACGCACCGCGTGATGCTCTCCACGTATCTCACGTTCGTGCGGATCGCGCAGGGGAGCGTGAAGGTCGAGCACCTGAAGGGCCCCGTGGGCATCGCCCACCTGGGCACGCTGGTGGCCGGGCGGGGGTTCGTGTGGCTGCTGTTCTTCCTGGCGCTGATCAGCATCAACCTGGCGGTGATCAACTTCCTCCCGCTGCCGATCGTGGACGGCGGGCAGTTCCTGTTCCTGCTGTACGAGCAGGTGCGCGGGCGCCCGGCGCCGATCGGGCTGCAGAACGCGCTGACGATCGCCGGGCTGGCGCTGATCGCGTCGGTGTTCCTGTTCGTCACGTTCAATGACGTGCGCAACCTGCTGGGCATGTGAGCGCGGGCGGTCGGTCATCAACCGGGGGGCGTCGGACGCGTGCTTGGCCTGGGTGTGCTGCTTGCGGTCGGGCTGGGGCTGGCGTGGCTGCTCGTCGCGGGCTGGACGATCGCGACGCTGGTGCGGCCGCCGCGTCGGACGTACGCGAGCGCGCTGGCGCGGGGCAGGCCGGGCGATCCGGGAGAACTCGCGCCCGGGCCGCGGGGCGTGCGCGCGTGGCGGTCGTGGACTGTCCGCTGGGGCGGGCTTGATCTGCCGGTGTGGGAGATCGATGGCGACGATCGGGAGGGCCCGGTGGTCGTGCTCACGCACGGCTGGGGCGACTCGCGCATCGGGGCGCTGACGCGGGCGCCGCACGTGCTGGGGCGGGCGTCGTCGGTGGTGATGTGGGACCTGCCCGGGCACGGCGAGGCGCCGGGGCGGTGCACGCTGGGCGAACGCGAGGTCGACGCGCTGCGCGCGGTGCTGGAGGCGCTGGCGTCGCGCGGGCCCGACGCGAGCCCCCCGGTCGTGCTCTTCGGATGGTCGCTGGGGGCGGGGGTGTCGATCGTCGCGGCGGGCGGGGGGCCAACGGGGAGCGCGCGCCGCACGCCGCGGATCGCGGGGGTGATCGCCGAGGCGCCGTACCGCCTGGTGTCGACGCCCGCGCGGGGAATGCTGGTGAGCATGGGGCTGCCCCACCGCGCGACGCTGGGCCCGGCGCTGTGGGCGGTGGGCGTCTGGTGCGGCGCGGGCGCCTCGTGGAAGGGGTTTGACAGGGCAGCGGCGGCGGCGCGGCTGGGCGTGCCCCTCCTGGTGATCCACGGCAGCGACGACGCCATCTGCCCCATCGCCGACGGGCGCGCGATCGCGGCGGCGGCCCCGCACGCGGAGTTCTGCGAAGTTCCCGGCGCGGGGCACAGCGGCATCTGGACCGAGGAATTTCGAGCGACGCTCGCCGCGGGCGCGGTCGGGCGATGGCTCGACATGCTCCGCTCCGGGTTCGTCCACGCGGACGGCGCGGGCGAGCGGCCCGGTCCACCCCCCTTACCCGGCCCGCCCGGCCCGGAAGGCCCGGGGGCGGCGTCTCCGTACCATGCCCCCGATGTCGAGACGCAGCACGGTTGACGCGGTGATGGCGGCGGAGCGGGCCGCGTCGTTCGCCACGCGCTCGCTGAAGGGCGCGACCAAGCGCGCCGGCCTGCGGCTGGCCCTGTCCATGATGGACCTGACAACGCTGGAGGGCAAGGACACGCCGGAGAAGGCGCGCGCCCTGTGCCGCAAGGCCGTGCGCCCGTGGGAACAGGACGAGGCGGTGCTGGGCGAGCGTCTGCCGAGCGCCGCGGCGGTGTGCGTGTACCCGTCGCTGGTGCCGGCGTGCGTCGACGCGCTGCGTGCCGCGCCCGGGGGCGAGCGCGTGAAGATCGCGTCGGTCGCGACGGGTTTTCCGAGCGGGCAGTACCCGCTCGAGGTGCGGCTGGAGGACGTGCGCCGGGCCGTGGCCGACGGGGCGCACGAGATCGACATGGTCATCAGCCGCGGTGCGTTCCTCGCGGGCGATCTGGAGACGGTCGGGTCGGAGATCGTGGCGACGAAGCGGGCCTGTCGTCGGGCCGACGGCACGGGCGCGTCGCTCAAGGTGATCCTGGAGACGGGCGAGTTGGAGACGCTGGACGCGGTGCGGCGGGCGAGCGATCTGGCGCTCGACGCGCTGGCGTCGGCGGAGGATGCGGACGCGGGCACGCACGCCGCGCCGGACTTCATCAAGACCAGCACCGGCAAGGTCACGCCCGCGGCGACCATGCCCGTCACGCTCGTGATGCTCGAGGCCATCCGCGCGCACTTCTTCCGCACCGGGCGGCTGGTCGGCATGAAGCCCGCGGGGGGCATCCGCAGCGCGAAGCAGGCGCTGCACTACCTCGTCATGGTGCGCGAGACGATGAACCTCGGCGTTCCGGGGTTTGAGCACGCGGGCGGGAACCCCTGGCTGACGCCCGAGTACTTCCGCTTCGGCGCCAGCGCCTTGTGCAACGACCTGCTGCGGCAGATCGCGCGCGGGGCGACCGGCTCGTACCACGCGGGGTACGACTTCAGCGAGGCGTAGGCCGGTCCGCAGGGTACAGTGGCGCCATGGCCGACTTTTCTGTACGAGGCTCGTTCGCCGATGCCCAGCGCGTGCTCGCCGCGCTGAGCGCCGATGCCCCGACGCTGGCGCGCATCGACGACGCGGGGGCGGCGCTGGCGCAGTGCATCCGCGCCGGGTCGAAGGTGCTGCTCTGCGGCAACGGGGGATCGCTGTGCGACGCCGCCCACTTCGCGGAGGAACTGACCGGGCGATTCCGGGCCGACCGGCGCCCGCTGCCCGCCATCGCCTGCGCGGACGCGGGGCACATCACGTGCACGGCCAACGACTACGGGTTCGAGAACGTCTTCTCGCGCTGGGTCGAGGCACTCGCCAAGCCCGGCGATGTGCTCGTCGTGCTCTCGACCAGCGGGAACTCGGCGAACATCATCCGGGCGGTCGAGACGGCCCGGGCGCTGCACCTTCCCACCATCGCGCTGCTGGGCAAGGGCGGCGGCAGGCTGGGCGGCCGCTGCACGCACGAGATCATCGTCCCCGGCGAGACGAGCGACCGCATCCAGGAACTGCACATGCTGATCCTGCACGCGTGGGTCGAAGCGATCGAGGCGTCGCTCGGCCCGCCCGCGTGAAAAGGGGCTTGACTGGTCTCGCCGTGCGCGGCGGAGGCGTCGGGCGAGCTAGCGTCGCCGCCGCAGGATCAGGACGGAGCACATCGCGAGGATCGCGACGGGGCCCGGAGCCGGCACCGATCGGAAGAAGATGGTCGTGTTGAGGGATCGGGTGGACACACCGAGGGAATAGATCTCCTGGCCGGACATCGTGACGCCCGCGGCGTCGGGGTCGAGGGCGATGCTCGCCCCGGCGCTGGAGCCCCAGGAAACCGAGCCGATGGTCAGCCAGTAGGTCTGTGCGGCGCTGAGAGTCGCGACGCCGGCGGGAGCGACACCGGGCGTACCGCCGACAAATCCGGGGGGCACCTGCCACGGGCGAGAAACCCAAGCCTCGCCGCCCCGACCGTCGAAGTAGCCTGGGTTGAACGTGGCGCCGTATGGGCGTCCATAGGCCGCGGCGTCGGCGCTGCCGAAGGTGAGCCCCTTCGCGACCCCGGGCGGACCAGCGCCGAGAGGGTTCGTGCTGGCGACCGGGATGAGGCCAACCGAAGTCTCGCGCCAAAGGATCAGGCCGGTGTTGATCGAGCCATTGCCGGCGTTGGTGGTGGTGAAGATGTCGAAGGTGTTCGCCAGGGCGTTGCTGACATCGCCGGTGAGGCTGAACCTGGCCCAGCGTTCACCGCCGAGGCCCTGCGACACCGACACGGGCAGGTCGATCGAGACGGCGCCGGTGTTGAGCGTGCCCAGGTCGGTGAAGGTCGTGGGCGCCGGGCGTCCGACGAACGTTCGCGTGTCGGTGACGCGGGGGTTGAGGGTGACGCGGGTGTTTCGCACGCCCCCGTTGCCGGGAACGGCGGCGTTCGTGCGCCAACTGAGATAGAGCGGATCGTTGCCGGAGGCGGTGTACGTAGCCTGAGTTTGAGGCACGCCCATGGTGCCGAACCAGAACATTTGTGTCCGGTCGGTCGCTGTATTGACTGCGCCGACAGCGTCCATGGTGCGGTACGCGATGATCGAGCCGGAACCGGAGGGTCCGGTGCCGTTCGAGCCTGGGTTGGCGGCGAGCGGGCCGGTGTGGAGAGCGAAGCCGGCCTGACCGCTGTTGTCACCGCCGGCGCCGGCGCTCGTCCAGTCGGTCGCGACGAGATATGCGGTGTAGGAACCGGCGGGCGCGTTGCCCAGATTCACGCCGCCGCTCCAGGTGTCCTGGAGCGGGCCGAATCGGGTGGTGTGCTGGACAGGGAACGTGTGCTGGGCTGCCGCCGGCATCGCGAGCAGCGCGACGGCCGCGAAGGCGGCGGCGTGGGCTGTGGGCATGGAAAGAAGTCTCCTGAAACGGGTCGCGTGCAACATGATACTGCGGGGCTTCGATCCGACAACCGCTTTTCGGGATCGAGACCAGTCGTGCCGAACGCTGGACAGAACCCGCTGCCGAGCAGTTGGCGATCGCTCCAGTGGGGCGGTGCCCCGCAACGTGCAACAGCCATAACCAAAATTGAACACACGAATGCCGCGGCGTGCTGCAACCTCGCAGGGGAATCCACGGTACAGAACATGGGGGCCATTCGGCCGCGCTTTCGCGCTTTTCCTGCCTAGCGATTCGCGGACAATCTGGAGGTGGCTCATGAGGCGTTCGACAGTTCTCGCGTCGGTGGTCGGTCTTGCCTGCATCACGCCGCAGGCACTCTCGGACATCCTGGACCTCGGACTCTGGCGGAGCCTGTCAGCCCGGTCGTCTCTTCAGCCCCCATCGGGGCCGGTGATTCAGGACATCGAGAGCATCTACCTGCCGGAGTACGGCCCGTTCTCGGTCATGGACCTCTCGTACGACTCGATGGTCGAGTTCGACATGCCCGCCGGGCTGGGCGAGAGTTCATCGTTCCACCAGTCGTCGCTCGTCAGCGGCCTGATCACCGGGCGGGGCGGCGGTACGGCGTACGCGAGTACGTCGGCGAACATGCGGGTGCAGTCCTCCGCCGGGGCCGGGCTTGTGTACGGCTTCTCGCTCTCGCAAGCGACGCCGGCGGTGCTCTCCGGATCGATCTCGCTGGACGCCGCGGGGTTCGATCCCGCGCTCTCGGTCGGCACGGCGGACGCGTACCTCTACCGCATCGTGAACGGGCAGGCGGAGTACGCCCTGCAGCTCAGCCTGATGAACGTCGACGATTCGCGCCAGTTCATGCTCAGCACGATTCTGCCCGAGGGCGAGTACCGCCTGGGAATCAGCTCCCTGGTCGCGCTGACGGCCGATGCGCCAGCCGATTCCGGCGACGCGAGCGGGTCGTGGAACGTCACCCTCGCGCTGCCGTCACCGGGCGGCGTGGCGCTGCTGCTACCCCTCGCGCTCGCGAGGGTGCGACGGCGCTGATCGGGGGTTGCGGGACCCGCCCGGGCGGGCGACTCAGGCCTGTGCTCGGGTGCGGAGCGGCGTTCTCGATCCCTTCGGGCCGGGGCGATCCTGCGCAGGGCTCACGCGCGCGGGATCGCACAGTTCGTGGCGGACCTCACCCGCCGGGCCCGGGCGGGTGTCTTCCTACCATTGCAGGAAGGAGGTTCGCCATGCCCTTTTACACCCGGCTCGGCCTGATCCCCCAGAAGCGCCACGTGCAGTTCCGGCGTCCCGACGGGTGCCTGTACTCCGAGGAAGTGTTCGGTACCGAGGGCTTCGTGGGCCCGACGACGACGATGTACCACATTCACCCGCCGACGCAGGTGTACGGGTGGAAGCCTCTGTACTCCACGAAGGTCGAGTACGTCGAGCAGGACATCATGCGGATGCGCCACGTGAAGTCGGCGCCGCTGGCGCCCAAGGGCGACTTCGTGACCGGGCGCGTGGTGCTCTTCGGCAACAGCGACTGCGAGATGGCGGTGTGCAACCCCGCCGAGCAGATGGCCTACCACTACAAGAACGGGCAGGGGGACGAGTGCCTGTTCATCCACTACGGGTCGGGGGTGTGCCACACGATGCTGGGCACGCTGAAGTTCGGGCCGCGGGATTACCTGGTGATCCCCAAGGGCGTGATCTACACGATCGTGTGGGACGCGCGGAAGACGGGCGCGGACGGGAAGCCGGCGGACGGCGGCCCGCCGGTCGAATCGATGCCGTTCGGCAAGGTGCTGCTGATCGAGACGACGAACGGGAGCCACATCGGCCCCCCGCCGCGGTACGTGAGCAAGGCGCACGGGCAGTTCCTGGAGCACGCGCCCTTCTGCGAGCGCGACATCCGCACGCCCGAGACGCCGATGACGTGGGACGAGAAGGGCGAGTTCGAGGTGCGGATCAAGGCGCGCGACCTGGTGCACTCGTACACGTACCACTACCACCCGCTGGACATCGTCGGGTGGGACGGGTGCTACTACCCGTTCATCTTCAACGCGGACGACTTCAGCCCGATCACGGGGAAGCTGCACATGCCGCCCCCGATCCACCAGACGTTCGAGGCGCACAACTTCGTGATCTGCACGTTCGCGCCGCGGATGCTGGACTATCACCCGCAGAGCATCAAGGTGCCGTACAACCACAGCAACCTCGACAGCGACGAGGTGCTGTACTACGTGGACGGGAACTTCGGCAGCCGCAAGGGCATCGAGATCGGCAGCCTGACGCTGCACCCGCAGGGCATCCCGCACGGGCCGCACCCGGGCACGATCGAGGCCAGCCTCGCGGCGACGCACACGCAGGAACTGGCGGTGATGTGCGACACGTTCCGCCCGCTCTTCCCGACGAAGGCGGCCCTGGAGATGGACGACACGAAGTACCCCGCGAGCTGGCAGGGCGAGCACTTCCCCGGGCTGTCGAGCAGGAGCATGCACCTGAACGGCGTGACGGTGCCGGCGGTGCACGCGGCGGCGTTCCCCAGGGAGGTCGCGCCCGTCGCGGTCATCAAGGCCGAGGTCGGCACGACCGTCATCCCCGCGCCGGTGGGGGACGGCGGCAAGGGCGCCGGCACGCCGGCGGTGCCGATGCGCACGGCGAACGTGTGGGCGCCGTAAATGACCGCCGAGCCTGCGCTCGTCTTTCGTGTGCACGCGGTCCAGCAGATGTTCCGCCGCGGAATCAGCGAGGTTGACGTGCGGGACGTCGTTGCGAACGGCACGGTCATCGAGCGGTACCCAGACGACCTCCCGTTCCCTGCTGAGGTACGGCTCGGCTGGGTCGGCGCCGGCCCCGGTGCGACACCGCTCCACATCGTCACCTCCTTTGATGCCACGTCGAATACACTTTTCGTCGTGACGGTGTACCAACCCGACCCGCGCTTGTGGGAAGATGGATTCCGACGCAGAAGAAAGCCATGAACTGCCCCATCTGCAAACACGGCCGGACGCACCCGGGCAAGGTGACCGTCACGCTCGACCGCGGCTCGGCCACGATCGTCTTTCGGAGCGTCCCGGCGGAAGTGTGCGAAAACTGCGGCGAGCAGTTCGTTGACGAGGCGACCACGCGGGAACTTCTCCGGCAAGCCGACGCGTCGGTCAAGGCCGGAGCCGAGATCGAGGTCCGATCATTCGCGGCGTAAGTTGACACGCGCCGCTCGGGGCAAGCCTCCCTCGCCGCAGCGCGATCACCCCGTCGTTTGTGCCCGTGCCCCCGCCCCCGTAGCATGGCCCCCTATGGCACGGACGCGCCGTTGCGGCCCCGATTCCTGGGCCCTGTCTGCCATCCTCGCCGGGGGGGCGTTCGCCCTCGCGCCGCGTGGGGTTGTGCCCCTCGCGTGGTCTCAGCCCGGGCAGCCGGCCGGGGCCGGGCTGTCCCCCGCCGAGGCCGGGGCGGCGTTCGCGCAGACTCGCCTGCCCCTGCCCACCGTGCCCGGCGTGATCCGGCTGCGGGCAAACCGCGTGCATTCCTGGGACGACCAGGGCGTCCGCCGGGTCACGCTCGTCGGCGACGTGCGCGTCGCGCTCGGTGATCGCGAACTGCGGGCGGCCCGGGGGGCGGCGTTCCTTCGCACCGTGGACGGCGCCGGGCAGGGCGCCACCCAGGTCTTTGTCTACCTCGAGGACGTGGGCGATCCGGCGTTGCCCGCCGGCGCCGGGCTGACGGCGGAGCGGCTGCCCGTCCGGGCCATCGTCGCGACCACCGACGCGACGATCGAGGGCGACCTGGTGGTCGACGGGCCTCCGAGCGCCGCCCGCGCGGCCGACGCGCGGGTCGCCGGTGCGGGCGCTGCTGCCCTGGCGGAGTCGCTCTCCCGGGTCGCCGGAGCCGCGCCGCCCCCACCGCCGCCGCTGCCGAGATTCACGCCGCGAACGCCGGGCGAGCGAGCGGTGCCGCCCCGGCGAACAACTGGTCGGGCACCGGCGCCGGAGCGGGTCGCGTCGGGCCCGGAAAGGCGCTCGCCGGAGACGCCGCCGACGACACAGCAGCCACGGACACAGCAGCCAACCACGCGCCAGCCACTGGCGCGGCAGCCCGGGCCGCCGGCACAGCCGAGGTCGCCCGCGGGCGAATCGCCCCGGCCAACACCCGAGGGCCGGCCGTCTACGCCTGCCCCCACGGCACCCGCCCCCGAATCGCCCGGATCTTCCACGCCCGCGCCGCCCCCGCCCGCGCCGCCGCCCACGGGCGCGCCGATCTTCGCGGGCACGGGCGTGCTGACGCTGGCGCCAGGGGACGTCACGATCCAGGCGGGCGCGGACGAGAGCGCCGTCGTTGCGACCGGCGGGGTCACCATCCAGTACGCCGACGCATCGCGCGATCGCGTGGTGCAGTTGACGGCCCGCCGGGCGGTGATCTTTCTCGACCCTGGCTCGGTGCGCGATCTGCTCGCGTTCGACGCGTCGCGCGTGCGGGGGGTCTACCTCGAGGGCGACGTGACGGCGTCGGACGGCACGTACACGGTGCGCGGGCCGCAGGTGTACTACGACCTGCGCGCCAACACCGGCGTGATGCTGGACGCGGTCTTCTCGACGTACGACGAATCGCGCGAGGTGCCGCTGTACGTGCGGGCGAAGACGGTGCGGCAGACGGCGGCGGACACATTCACGGCAGAGCAGGCGGTGTTCACGACGAGCCCGTTCTTCAAGCCCGAGCTGTCGATCGGCGCGTCGAAGGTGACGGTGACCCGCAAAGCCCCGCCGGTGGACACGGGCGCCGACCCCGGCGCGGCGCCGCCCCGCCCGGTGACGTGGATCGAGGCGAGCGACGTGACGGGGCGGTTCCTGGGCGTGCCGTTCGTGTACTGGCCTTCGTACGCGGGCGACCCCGAGAGCCGGATCATCAAGGACTTCCGGGTCGAGAACCGGTCGGGCTCGGGCGCGGCGCTGCTCACGACGGTGAACGCGTACGCGTTGTTCGGGGCGAGCACGCCGCGCAACGTGAGCGTGGACCTGCTCGCGGACTTCTACTTTGAGCGCGGGCCGGGCGTGGGCGTGAAGGCGGCGTGGAACGCGCCGGACTCGCGCGGGAACCTGCTGGCGTACACCGTGCCGATGGACCGCGGGACGGACGTGCTCAAGTCGGGCGCCGAGATCGACCGCGACGAGGAGTTCCGCGGGATCGTGCTGGGCGAGCATCGCCTGAAGCTCGACGAGCAGTGGACGGTCTTGGGCGAACTCGCGTACATCAGCGACGAGGCGTTCGTCGACGCGTTCTTTGAAGACCTGGGCGAGACACGCCGGGAGTTCACGAACCGCGCGGCGGCGCGGCGCCTCGACAGGCACACGGCGTTCTCCGTCGAGATCGAGGGGTCGTTCAACGACTTCCTCGCCAACGAATACCTCCTGCAGAGCCAGGGGTACAGCGTGACGCGCACGCCCGAGATCACGTACGCGCGTCTGGCAGACGACCTGCTCGGGCCCGGGCACCCGGGCCTGCTCACGTGGTTCAGCGAGTACCGCGCCGGACGCCTCGAGATGGCCTTCGACGAGGTGCTGGCGCGCGAGCGCGGGCTCACGAGCAACGCGCTCGCGCAGCGCGGGCAGGGCACCAACGCCGACGAGCGCCTGTCCGACGTGCTCCGCGCGCGCGGGCTGTTCGAGGACGCGGTGTACCGCCTTGACTCGCGCCAGGAACTGTCGCTCCAGACGGACGTGGGCCCGGTCCGCGTGAACCCGTTCATCGTGGGGCGGACGACGCTGTACGACACCGACTTCGAGGCGTACAGCCCCGAGGAGGACGACGCGCTGCGCCTCTGGGGGGCCGCGGGGCTGCGGCTGTCCACGACGCTGCAGCGCGTGTACGACGGGGTGGACGTGCCGCTGCTGGACATCCACCGGGTGCGCCACATCGTGGAGCCGAACGTGACGGTGTGGAGCGCGGGCACGACGGTCGAGCGCGGCGCGATCCCGGTGTACGACGCGGACGTCGAGGACATCCTGGAGGGCACGGTGATCCGCGTGGGGGTGAACCAGCTCTTCCAGACGCAGCGGGGCGGCGAGGGGCGCTGGCACGATGTCGATCTGCTGACGATCAGCACCGACTTCGTGTTCTCCTCGGACGAGACGGGCGCACGCTCGCCCATCGGGCGGTTCTTCGAGTTCCGCCCGGAGTACTCGAACCCGGGCGACTACTTCGTGGTCGACGCGGTGCTGCGGCTGACCGAGGCGGCCAGCCTCACGGGCAGCAGCGTGTACGACCTCGACGAGTCCGAGCAGGCCATGACGAGCGTGGGCGTGCTGGTCCTGCAGGGGTCGGCGTTCACGGCGGCGCTGGACGTGCGTTACCTCAACCCGCAGGACGCGACGTACGTCACGCTCGGGCTCGCGTACGAACTCACGCCCAAGTACTCGGTCACCATCGGGGCCAACTACGACACCGACGAGTCGAAACTGCAGACGATCGCGGCCCTCTTCCAACGCCGCTTCGCCAGCCTCACCGTCGGCGTCGGCGTGTCGTCGAACGAGATCACCGGCGAGACCGGGCTCAGCGTGGTCGTCCGCCCGTACGGGGCGTCGAGCGGGCTGGGCTTCTCGGAGACGGGCGTGTTCGACTCGCGCCTGGGGGGCAACTAGCCGGGGCCGGGAGTGGTGCCGTCGGGCTTGGGGGCGTCGGGCTTGGGGGCGTCGGGCTTGGCGGGCGGCGTCGCCTCGCCGCGCTCGTTCTGGCGCATCTTGGTGGTGTAGTTCGAGTAGGCGTAGAACGCCGCGGCGAGGGGCAGGAAGGCGCGCTCGCCCGCGCGGTTCGAGAGTTCGTCCAGGCTCCGCACGCGGCCCTCGTCGACGTCCTTGCGCAGGTCGATGACCAGGTTGTCGAACGTCGCGATGAGGCTGCCGAACATCTGGTATTGCTCGGGCGTCTTGGGCATGAAGGGGGCGAGGGTGGGTGATTCGGTCGGTGGGACGACGTACCACTTGCCGTCGTCCGCGCGGCGCATCGACATGCCCAGGGGCGGGAGGATCGGCTTGGAATCCCACAGCAGGGCCACGCTGTCGTCGGTGAGGAACGCCGTCGTGAGGCGCTTCTCGCTTTCCTCCGCCCACGCGTAGGGATCGGCGAGCAACTGCTGGATGGCGTCGTTGAACGACGACTGCGCGTTGTCACCCGCGCGGACATTCGCGCGGCGGCGGCGGTTCGTGCCCCCCATCTGCGAGGCCATCTGCGAGAAGAACCCGCCCGAGCGGCCTTCGGCGGCGGCCTTCTCGGCCTCCGCCTTCAACGCCGCGACTTCATCCGGGAACTTCGCCTGCACCGACTCGCCCAGCGCCTGCAGGTTTCCCAGCAGCACGCCCGTGCGGCGCATGAGGCGCCGCATGTCCGGGTTGTCGGCGTACAGGTAATCACCCAGACGCTCGGCACGCCCCTCGCGCACGTCCTTCGAGAACGACGCGATCGTCGCCTCGGGCGTGTCGCGCGGGCCCTCCGACTCGCACGACGCCAGCCCCAGCAGCGCGGCGGCCCCCAGCGCCCACGCGCGACCCAGGGCACGCGGAGACCAACGCAGCGGCGGGAGGTGGGCGGAGATCACACCTCATGCTACGAGCGAAGCGCGCCCCGGTTACGCGCCTCAGGAGGAGCTTCGGTCGACCACGCGGTACTGCTCACGCTCGCCCAGCCCGCGGACGGGGTACTCCTTGCGGAGCGGGAACGCCGGGTAGGCCTCCCAGAGCAGGATGCGGCGCAGGTCCGGATGGTTGCGGAAGCGGACGCCGAACATGTCGAAGACCTCGCGCTCGGTCCACTCGGCCCCGGGCCACAGGTCGGTCACGGAGTCGACTTCCAGGGCGGGGTCGTGCTCGGTGCCGGCGGTCGGGCGCGAGGGATCGAGGAAGACCTTGACGAAGAAGCGGTCGTCGCGCGCGAACGAGATGAGGTTGTAGATGACGGCGAAGCGCCCGAGCATCGCGGCGGGGTAGTTCAGGTAGTCGGCGCCGGCGACGTCGGACAGAAAGTTGTAGTCGCAGCGCGGATCGGCCTTCAGGAAGGCCATCACCTCGTGCAGGTCGGCCGGCTCCACGATGAGCGTCGACTGGCCCCGGAACTCCGTGGCCTTGAAACGCTTGGAAGGAAAGGCGTCCTTCACGACCTTGAACGTGGGATGGTCGAGCGTGGGAGGGGTCTGGGGCATGTCATCCTCGGGGTACGGGCGCGGGGCCACTGTAGGACCGGGGCCCTTGCGAACGAGTGTCGGCGAGGGGACGCGGGTCAGTGCTTCATCGAGGTCCAGAGGCCGATGGCGTTGCCTTCCGGATCGGTGAACCACGCGAAGTGCCCCATGCCGGGCACCTCGGTCTTGGGGATGAGCGTCTTGCCGCCCGACGCCTCGATCTGGGCGAGCGTGCCGGGGATGTCGTCGACCTGCACATAGAAGGTGACGTAGGTGTGCGGCGGATGGCCGAGCGAGTTGATGTGCCCGCCGATGCCATCGGTGGGCTTGGAGGCGAAGGGACCGAGGTTGGTCACCATCCCCATCGTGGGCATCTCGGGGCTGTACTCCCAGCCGAACACGGACGCGTAGAACTTCTTGGTCGACTCGATGTGCTGGCAGCCGATTTCAAAGTGAACCACCGGGGCGGGCATCGGGCTCTCCTTTCGGGCGCAACAGGGATTGTGAGAGACGCGGCGGCACGCGGCCGCTCTGGCGTCGACCGCATCCTACATGAACTCGGGATTCCCGGGGTGACGGCCCAGGACATTGCTCACACGAGTTCACTTGACCCAAACATAATCCGATAGTACCCTATCGGAATGCGAACTTCAAGTCGACCACTTTCGCGTGCCGAAGTGCTCGCGGCGTTGCGTGGCGCGATGGAAGCCGCTGCCGGTTCTGGAGTTGCGCCGGAATCCGGGGCGTACGACGACCCGCGTGGGCTGGGCGTGAGCCCCGGGCTGCACGAGTGGTTCGGCCCGTCGGAGCGGGTGAACGCCGCCCCGCCGCTGGCGGTGCTGATCGATCTGGCGTGGGCGGCGATCGCCGCGGAAAGCGCGGCACGGGCGTCGCACGGGCGGGTGGTGATGTGGGTGGGGCGCGGGGTCTGGCCTTATCCGCACGCGCTGGTGCGGCGGAGCGACGCCGGGGAAGGGCAGGACGATCGGCGGCTGCTGGCGGGGTCGGTGTTCGTGGACGCCTCATCGGCCGCGGACCGCACGTGGGCGACCGAGCAGGCGCTGCGATGTGCGGGGGTCTGCGCGGTGGTGGGCGACGGCTCGGGGCTCACGATGGGCGAGTCGCGCCGGCTGCACCTGGCGGCCCAGGCGGGGGGCGTGCCGGCGCTGCTGGCGCGTCCCGGGCATGAGCGGGCGGTGCTGTCGGCCGGGCAGACGCGGTGGCTCGTGACGCCCCGCGCGGAGCACGACGAGCAGGCGGGGGGCGAGATGCCCGACCGGCTCGCATGGACGGTTGAACTGCTGCGCTGCAAAGGACTGCGGCCTGTGACCGGGGGCGTACGACGGTGGGTCGTGCGTCGGCATGATGGAACGGGTGGAACACGTGCATGGACGGCGTGCGATGGCGATCTGGCTGGCGAGCCTCTCGCTCGACCTGCAACGCCGTCGCGACCGCGGGTCGCGTGAGCGGGCGCGGGAGGGCGAGGCGCTGCTGGTGGTGGGCCAGTCACGCGGGCGCGAGGTGGTCGTGCGGGCGTGCGAGCGCGCGGCGCGGGCGGGCGTGCGCGAGGGGATGGTGCTCGCGCAGGCGCGGGCGCTGGTGCCGCGCGGACGCGTTCGGGTGGAACGGCGTGACGCGGCGCGTGAGCGGGCGGGGGTGCGTGCGCTGGCGGTGTGGGCGGGGCGGTTCTCGCCGAGCGTCGCGGTGGATGCGTTCTCTGATCCGCCGGACGGCTTGCTCGCGGACGTGACGGGGTGCTCGCACCTGTTCGGGGGCGAGGGGGAGATGGCGGCGCGGGTGGTGCGCGACCTGGCCTCGCTGGGGCTGCGGGCGCGTGCGGCGATCGCGGGCAGCTACGGGTGCGCGTGGGCGGTGGCACGCTGCGGGGAGCAGGCGCACGGGGTGGTCGTGCCGGGGGGCGAGCGGGCGGCGTTGGCGCCGCTGCCCGTGCGGGCGCTGCGCGTGGGCGAGGAGATCGCGGCGGGGCTGGACGACGTGGGGCTCGGGCGCATCGGGGACGTGCTGGACCTGCCCCGTTCGACGCTCGCACCGCGGTTCGGCGACGACCTGCTGGTGCAGCTCGACCGGGCGCTGGGGCGGGCGATCGAGACGATCGAGCCGGTGCGGGATGCGCCGGCGCCGGAGGCGTCGCGGATGTTCGACGGGCCGACGAAGGACACGGGGGTGATCGAGCGGACCGTGCGTGAACTGCTGGAGAGGGTGTGCCGCGTGCTGCTGGAGCGGGAGCGCGGCGCGCGGAGTGTCGAGGTGGTGCTGCACCGGTCGGACCTGAAGCCGGAGCGACTGCGGGTGCGGCTTGGTCGTGCGAACCGCGACGTGCGGCACGTGTGGGCGCTGCTCAGGCACCACGTCGAGCGGGCGCACATGGGGTTCGGGGTCGAGGGCGTCGTGGTGCGGGCGCCCTCGACCGGGGTGCTGCGTCACGACCAGTTGACGAGCGGGGCGCTGACGGGCGGCGGGGTGCGGGGCGAGGGTGCGGACCCGCACACGGGGGCGCGCGAGGAACTGCTGGACGTGCTGCGGGCTCGATTGGGCGAGACGGGCGTGCTGTACGCGCACGCCGCGGGGTCGCACGTGCCGGAGCGGGCGTTCCGGACGGCGTGCGGGGCGGACGCGCCGGTCGGTGCGATCACGCGGGGCGATCGACCGACGGTGCTCTTCGAGCCCGCGCGTGCGGCGGAGGCGGTGCTGCTCTCGCCGGACGGCCCGGTGGCGCGTGTGCGGTGGTCGCTCGGCGAGCACGAGGTGCGGGCGTGCGCCGGGCCCGAGCGGATCGAGGGCGAGTGGTGGCGGGGCGAGGCGAGGGGGCGCGAGTACTACCGGGTGCAGGACGCGGACGGGGTGCGGCTGTGGGTGTTCCGGTGCCTGGCGAGCGGGCGGTGGTTCGTGCACGGGGTATGGGCGTAAAGGGAGCGGCACGTGCCGGAGAACGAGTTTCAGAAGGTGAAGCCCCACCCCGCGAAGGCCGCGGGCGCCGATCGCGCCGCGGGCGGTGTGCGCGCGGTGTCGGCGCCGGGGTACTGCGAGTTGGCGGTGACGAGCAACTACACGTTCCTGACCGGCGCGAGTCATCCGGAAGAACTGGTGGAACGGGCGGCGTCGCTGGGGCACGTCGCGGCGGGCATCGCCGACACGAACACGCTGGCGGGGGTGGTGCGGGCGCACGCGGCGGGGAAGGAGGCGGGCATCGCGGTGGCGATCGGATGCCGCGTGGTGATGCAGGATGCGCCGGCGGTGATCGTGTACCCGGCGTCGCGCGCGGGGTACGGGCGGCTGTGCCGCCTGCTGACGCGCGGGAAGCGTCGGGCGCCCAAGGGCGAGTGCCACCTGTCGCTGGATGATCTGCTGGATCATCGCGAGGACTTGCTGGGGATCGTGGAGGCGCCGGAGCGAACCGACGAGTCGTTCGTGGGCACGCTGCGCGTGCTGCGCGAGGCGTTCGACGACGACCGGCTGTCGCTGGCGGTGTCGGTGTGCGGGCGTGCCGAGGATGCGCGCCGGCTGGGGCAGATGCGTGAGATCGGCGCCCGGGCGCGGGTGGCGCTGGTGGGGACCAACCGGGTGCTGTACCACGCGCCGGAGCGCCGGGCGTTGCAGGACGTGCTGACGTGCATCCGGCTGGGGTGCACGATCGAGGAGGCGGGGCTGCGCCTGGAGGCGAACGCGGAGCGGCACCTCAAGGCGGGCGACGAGATGGCGCGGCTGCTGCGCGCGTGCCCGGGCGCGGCGGAGCGGAGCGGAGAGATCGCGTCGCGGGCGTGCGCGTTCAACCTCGACCAGGTGCGGTACGAGTACCCGGCGGAGGCTTGCCCGCCGGGGCTGACGCCGGCGGAGTACCTGGCGCGCGAGGCGTGGGCGGGGGCCGGGGCGCGCTATCCGCGGGGCGTTCCGGAGAAGACGCGCCGGTCGCTGGAGCACGAGCTGGGGCTGATCTCGGAGCTGCGGTACGAGGCGTACTTCCTGACGTGCTACGACATCGTGCGGTTCGCGCGGAAGGCGGGGATCCTGTGCCAGGGGCGGGGCGGGGCGGCGAACTCGGCGGTGTGCTACTGCCTGGGGATCACGGAGGTGGACCCGGCGACGCACAGCCTGCTGTTCGAGCGGTTCGTGAGCCGCGCGCGGGGCGAGCCGCCGGACATCGACATCGACTTCGAGCACGAGCGTCGGGAGGAGGTGCTGCAGTACATCTACGAGACGTACGGGCGTGATCGCGCGGCGCTGACGGCGGAGGTGATCACGTATCGCGGGCGGAGCGCGGTGCGGGAGGTGGGCAAGGCGCTGGGCCTGCCGCCGGACTGCGTGGACGCGCTGGCGAAGAACCTGGACCGGTGGGGCGAGGGGGCGAGCGAGCAGCGGGTGCGGGAGATCGGGCTGAACCCGCGGGACGCGACGATCGCGCGGGTGATCGCGCTGTCCGGGCAGTTGATCGGGTTCCCGCGGCACCTGTCGCAGCACGTGGGCGGGTTCGTCATCACGCAGGGGAGCCTGTGCGACCTGGTGCCGATCGAGAACGCGGCGATGGAGGACCGCACGGTCATCGAGTGGGACAAGGACGACATCGACGCGATGGGCATGCTCAAGATCGACTGCCTGGGTCTGGGGATGCTGACGTGCATCCGCAAGTCGTTCGAGCTGCTGGAGGGGGTGGGCGTGCGGGGGGCGGGCGGTGGGCGGCTGACGATCGCGGACGTGCGGTCGCACGAGCGGTCGGACGACGCGGTGTACGACATGATCTGCCGGGCGGACACGGTGGGCGTGTTCCAGATCGAGAGCCGAGCGCAGATCGCCACGCTGCCACGCATGCAGCCCAAATGCTTTTACGATCTCGTGGTGGAAGTGGCCATCATCCGTCCTGGCCCCATTGTCGGAAAGCTGGTGCATCCCTATTTAAAGCGGCGCAAAAAGCTGGAGGAACCGGAATGCATTCACCCGGCCTTCAAGGATGTGCTGGAGCGGACGCTGGGTGTTCCCTTGTTCCAGGAGCAGGTCCTGCAAATGGCCATGATCATCGCCGACTTCAGCGGCAGCGAAGCCGAAGAACTGCGCCGCGCCATGAGCTTCCACCGCAGTGAAGAACGGATGGAGAAGGCGCTGGCCAGGCTGCGCGCGGCCATGACTGCGCGGAGCGTGGAGCCTGCCATCCAGCAGAGAATCGTTGACAGCATCAAGTCCTTCGCCCTCTACGGGTTTCCCGAAAGCCACGCCATCAGCTTTGCTTTTCTGGCCTATTTCAGCGTGTGGCTGAAGGTGCACCGCCCGGTGGAGTTTTACACGGCCCTGCTCAACTGCCAGCCCATGGGTTTCTACTCCACCTCCACCCTGGTGAGGGATGCCAAGAAGCACGGCCTGCGCATCCTGCCCGTGTGCGTGGTTCATTCCGATCTCAACTGTACCGTGATGTCGGATGACACTCTGCGCCTTGGCCTCAAACAGCTGCGCGGCATCAGCCGTGGCAGCCTGGAGGTGCTCGCCACCCAGCGGGCGCAGGAGCCTTGGGCAGACCTGGACGACCTGCTGCGGCGCTGCCTGCTAAGCCGGGATGAACGTCGTGTGCTCGCGGAAGCGGGCGCGTTCAATGCGCTCGGGCACCATCGCCGCAGCGCCTTGTGGAAGGTGGAGGCCGCGCCCATCGATGACCTGCTCTCGCCTCTGGAGGCCGAAAGTGTCATCCCCCTGCATGCAATGACATCCTTCGAGCGCATGGCCGCGGATTACCGCACCACGAAGCTCACCGTGGGCACGCATC
>JANRJM010000003.1 GCA_033763975.1 Planctomycetota bacterium | reverse complement strand
GGCGAGGTTGAGCCGCCCGAGCCGGGGGGCGACGCGCGGCCGGAGTATGTCAAGCCGTCGCGCATGAGCCCCGGCACGCACGCGGCCCTCGCGGGCGGGTGTGCGCTCGGGGCGATGATCGCGGCGGGCGTCAACGCGTCGATCTACTCCGGCGGGCGGGCGACGACGCTGCTGATCGTCGTCGTCGTGCTGCTGACGCTGTACCAGACGCTGGTGCACACCGGCACGGGGATCGTCGCGGTCGCGATCGCGGCCAAGCTCGCCAAGCACCAGGTCGGTCGGTACGACTGGGCCGCGGGGCGGATGTTCCTGGCGTTCGCGACGTTCCAGTTCGTGAGCCATCAGCGCATCCCCGGGGCGCCGGAGACGCTGAGCGTGATCCTGGCCTATCCGGCGGCGGCGGCGGCGTACTTCTTCATGGTCATGGCGCTGTTCAAACTGCGGCGTGACCAGGCGACGATGCTGTGCGGCGCCCACCTGATGCTGTGGCTGCTGTTTGTCGGCGGGCTGGAGCTGTCGCGCTGGATGGGGGCCGAGCTGGCGGCCATGCCGCCCCCGCTTCCCCCGCCGACCGCGGGGCCGTGACGACGCGGCAAAACCACCACGCCTGAAATCGCCGGGTCGCGCGTCCCAATACGGGGAGCACGAACCAAGGAGGCTGGCCATGACGGTGCGCACGACGACGCGGCGGAACACGGGGCGGGTGCTGGTGGCGGCGATGACGCTGGGGCTCGCGACGCCGCTGCTGGGCTGCGCCATGTCCGTCGGCGGCGCCGACATCGGCTGGTCGAGCGTTGAGGAGAACCGCCAGCTCGGCATCGAGCATGTGCCGGGCAAGCCGCTGCTGGTGAAGACCCGCAACGGCGGGATCACCGTTACGAAGACCTCCGGCGGGCCTGTCGATGTCCGTGCGACCGTGCGCGGCAAATCGCAGGAGCAGCTCCGGCAGATCAAGGTCGTCGCGGTGCGCGATGATGACGGCACGCTCGTGGTGAAGGCCGAGTTTCCCGAGGGCAAAGCCCGTGATGGGGCCGGCGTGTCGCTCGAGGTGCTGATCCCGGACGCCGAGGGGCTGAACCTGGCGACGTCGAACGGGGCGATCACCGCGGCGGGCTTCTCGGGCAAGGCGGTGATGGACACGTCCAACGGGGCCATCACGCTCAGCGACCACGCGGGCGAGGCGGTGCTGGATACGTCCAACGGGCGGATCCACCGTCGAGCGTTTGCGCGGCGGGGTGACGGCCGACACGAGCAATGGCGGCATCACGCTGAAAGACGTCGGCACGCCGGTGACGGCGGATACGTCCAACGGGACGATCGACGTCGTGCTGGACGACGCGGCGACGGGGCCGGTGCGGCTGGATTCGTCGAACGCACGTATCGAGCTCGCCGTCGGCTCGGCGTTCGGCGGCGAACTGATCGCCGACACCAGCAACGGCAAGGTGACCGTCGATCTTGGCACGGAGGCGGCCCAGGTCTCGACCAACAAGCGCGGCAACGAGGCCAAGGTCGTCTTCGCCGCTTCGGGCCAGCGCTCGGTCGTCGACACCAGCAACGGGTCGATCCGCATCTCGCGGCGCGAGAAGTAAGCGGCCCGTCGGAACGACTTCACGACGACAACACACACGCCCGAGCGGCCGGGTTCACCGGCGGCTCGGGCGTTGCGATTTGGAGTTCACTTGAGTTCGACGTTCCAATACGCGTCGTCGAGGAACGACTTCCAGGACGAGTACTTCTGCTGGCCCAGGCGGATGGAGATGAGCGGGTTGCGCTTCGGGCGCACGGGCTCGCGCACGAGCTTCATGTGGGCCTCGGGGGGCGTGCGGCCGCCCTTGCGCGCGTTGCATTTCACGCAGGCGCACACCAGGTTCTCCCAACTGTCCTGCCCGCCCTGGGAGCGCGGGAGGACGTGGTCGATGGAGAGCTCGCTGGTGGGGAAGGTCTTGCCGCAGTACTGGCACTGGTTGCGGTCGCGTGCGAAGAGGTTGCGCCGGTTGAGCTTGACGGTCTGGTCGGGGATGCGGTCGTACCCGAGCAGTCGGATGATGCGCGGGACGGCGATCTCGAAGCGCACGGTGCGGACCCAGTCGTGGCGCTCCCGCTCGAACTCGTGCTGGAGCGCGGAGACCTCGATCCACGAGGCGAGGTCGTAGTTGAGATATCGCGGGCCCGCGTCGCCCGGCTCGACGTGAATGATCTCGGCGATCGACCGCGACACCAGGCAGAACGCGCGCCGCGCCGAGACGATGCGCATCGCGGCGTATGCCGTGTTCAGCACCAGCACCTTGGCGTTCAGGCCCTGCGACGCGTCGGCGCCCAGCATGAACGCCGCGGGCACGTCGTGCGCGAGGTCATCGCCCGTCGCGCCGGGCTCGGCGCGCGAGGGAGACGTCGGGTTGGCTTGCCTCCGGCGGTGCATGGCACTCTCCGGAGGGAATTCTACGAGCACCGCGCGGGAGGGACAAGTACGTCCTCGCGGCTAATGCCGGAAGTGCCGCAGGCCGGTCGTGAGGCACGTCACGCCCCGGGCCTCGCACAGGGCGAACGTCTCGTCGTCGCGCTTCGACCCCCCCGGGTGCACGATCGTGCGGACGCCCGCGTCGATCAGGATCTCCGGGCCGTCGGGGAACGGGAAGAACGCGTCGGAGAACGCGACCGCGCCCGACGCGTGACGCCCGGCCTTCTCCACCGCCAGGCGGCAGGCGGTCACGCGGTCCATCTGCCCCGCCCCGGCCCCCACGAGCATCGCGGCGCCGGATTCGCCCCGGGCCCCGATGCAGACCGCGTTGCTCACCAGCGCGCGGGCCACGCACTCGAGGAACCGCGCGAGATCGAGGGCCTCGGGCGTCGGCGCCGGCCCGGCGCGGCGCACGTACTCGTCCGCGTGGGCGAGACGCAGGTCGCGCTCCTGCACCAAGAGCCCGCCGGGGATCGACCGCAGTTCCAGCGGCTCGGGCGGCCCGACCTCCGGCCCCACCCGCAGGATCCGAAGGTTGGCCGAGCGCGCCCGCAGGGTCGCCAGGGCGTCGGCGTCATAATCCGGTGCCAGGACGACCTCGAGGAACACGTCCTTGGTGTTCAGGCGATCCGCGGCGTCGGCGTCGAGGGGCGCACTCAACGCCAGAATCCCCCCGTACGCGGCGATCGGGTCGCCCGCGATCGCCTGGTCGATGGCCGTGCGGGCGTCGTTCGCGAGGGCGGCCCCGCAGGGGTTCGCGTGCTTGATGATGGCGGCGGCGGCCCGCGCGGGATCGAGCGACGCGAGCGCCCGCGCCAGCGACAACGCCGCGTGCGCGTCGTTCAGATTGTTGTAGCTGAGCTCCTTCCCGTGCAACTGCTCCGCCAGCGGGACCGTGCCCGCGGGCGCCCTGCCGACGCGCCGGTAGAGGGCGGCGGCCTGGTGCGGGTTCTCGCCGTAACGCAGGTCGTCGACCTTGACGCACGTGAGCGTGAGCAGCGGGGGGAAGCGCGCATCGCCGGCGTCGGTGAGGTACGCCGCGATCGCGGCGTCGTAGCGGCTTGTGAGGGCGAACGCCTCGCGCGCCAGTTCGGCGCGCAGGGCGGGGGTCGTCTCGCCGTTGTGCAAGTCGAGCTCGTGCAGCACCCGGTCGTACTGCGCCGGGGCCGTGACGACGGTGACGAACGCGTGGTTCTTCGCGGCCGAGCGGATCATCGAGGGGCCCCCGATGTCGATCTGCTCGATGGCTTCGGCGCGCGTGACGTCGGGGCGGGCGACCGTCTGCTCGAACGGGTACAGGTTCACGCACACGAGGTCGATCGTGCCGATGGCGTGCTGCTCGAGCTGGGCGGCGTGGGCGGCGCTGTCGCGCACCGCCAGCAGCCCGGCGTGCACCGCCGGGTGCAGCGTCTTCACCCGGCCGTCCAGGATCTCCGGGAACCCGGTCAGCGCGTCGATGGTCGTGACCTGGATGCCCGCGGCGCGGAGGGCGGCGGCGGTGCCGCCGGTGGAGATGATCTCGATCTGCCGGCGCGCGAGCGCCGCCGCGAAGGGCACAAGCCCGGCCTTGTCAGAGACCGACAGGAGCGCACGCCGGATGGGGAGTCGCATGACGGGCTCCGTGCCCGTCAGCGGGGCATGAACTTGGCGAGGACGCCGGCGTCGGAGATGGCGTAGATGTTGGGGTCGATAAACCCGTCGGCCATCACGCGGGCCACGCCGGGCAGTTCGATCCGCGCGATCGCGTCGCCACGCGCGGGGTCGACCACGGTCAGACCCGCCGCATCGCGGACCACCAGCCGGCGGTCGCGCAGCGCGATCGGCGTGCCGTGCACGTCCTTGGCGGCCCACTTGACCTCGCCGGAAACGGCGTCGAACGCCGTGAGCCCGCCGGGCCCAAGGTCGACGTACAGCACGCCGTCGTGCAGCGCGGGCTGGGCGGAGAGCGGGTGCGGCGTGCGATGACGCCAGACGAGATTTCCGGCGGTGTCGAAGCACCAGACGGACTGGTCGCGCGAGGCGATGTAGAGGCGCTCGCCGTCGGTCACGGGGTTGTTGTCGAGCGGGCCGAACACGCGGGCACGCCCGACCAGTTCGCCCGAGGTCGACAGGAACGTCACGTCTCCGCCTTGCGAGACGGTGGCGATCTGTGCGCCCACGAGCACCGGATCCGCGTCGATCGCGCCGCGCGACGCGAAGCCCCACGAGGGAAGCCCGCGCCCGATGATGTGGCTCTGCACCACGCCCGTCGACGTGCCGAACACCGCCAGCGAATCGACGAGCACCGGCGAGGTGTTCACCACCCGCGAGAGCGGCTCGCGCCCCAGGATGTTGCCCGTGCCCGGGGCCAGGATGAACATCTCGGACTCGCTGCAGACGAGCAGCCGCCCGGCATCGCTGGATTCGCGGACGACGCCGACCCACTTCGTGAGCGGGCCGGTGAGTTCCGCCGCCCAGCGGTTCTGCCCGTTGCTGGTCTCGATGGCCGATACGACGCTGCCCGACTCCTGCACGACGGCGATGTCGGGGTAGAGCGACATCGCGACGACGGAGCGGCTCTTCACGCTGACGCCGAAGGGGAACCCGACCCAGTCGAGGCGGTAGCCCACCTTGCCCCAGTCGGAATGCACGACGGGGAAGCGGGATTCAGTCGCCGGCTGCGTCGTGGGTTGCGACGCGGGCGGGTCGCCGGCGTCGGAACGGGGCCGCGCGGCACAGGCGGACAGCGGGGCCACCGATCCGCACGCGAGCGCGAGGGTGAGGGCGGCGAACACGGTTGACTGGCGGCGTCGGCGCATCCGGGGGCTACTCCACATGGTCCGGCGACGCCGGAAGGTGCAACTGCGGGGACGGTATGTGCGCATCCTCGCACGCCGCGGCGGCGAGGGGGACAGGAGTATCGAGGACTTTGGGTCCGGGGTCAACTGCGCGTACCGTCCGCCATGTTCACGGGATTGGTGCAGTACGTGGGACGAGTCGTGGCGTCGGGGCCCGCCGAAGGCCGCGCGGGGGTCGTGCGCCTGGAGGTGGACGCGTCGAGGTGGGATCACGTGCCGCGGGCGGGCGACTCGATCTGCGTGGCGGGGTGCTGCCTCACGGTGGTGGGCGAGGTGGTCGGCTGGCGGCTGGTGTTCGAGGCCGTGCCCGAAACGCTCGCCAAGACCACGATTCGGGATTGGCGCCCCGGACGACGGGTGAACCTGGAACACGCGCTGCCGGCGGGAGGATTCCTCGGCGGGCACATCGTGCAGGGGCACGTCGACGGCGTCGGCGTTGTGCGGTTCAACGGCGAGGATGGCCCGCGCGGGTGGCGACTGCGGGTCGCGGCGGGCCCAGAGTTCATGCGGGCAATGATCCCCAAGGGAAGCGTGTGCCTGGACGGCGTATCGTTGACACTGGCAGAAGTCGGCGAAACAGAAATCGAAGTTGCGCTCATTCCTGAGACGCTCGCGCGGACCACGCTGGCGGAGTTGCGGGCGGGGGATGAAGTGAATGTCGAGTGCGACGTGATCGCCAAGGCGGTCGCGGCGTGCGTCGAGCGATCGCTCGGCCGACTGAGCGGATAATCACCGCGCGTCTCATTAGCATTATGTTCGGAGACCGACATCCCCTCAACGGGCGTGTTCGAACTGCGCCAAGATACTGCGAAGCCGGGGGATTTTCACATGGTAGGGTTGCGTGAGTATCCGCGGGTAGGGTACTATGAGCCCGGAGATCCCCGCAATCGCGGGAAGGGGAAGAAACACCGGACGGCGCCTTTGTTCGCGCTGGACGCAGGAAGGGAGAAACGATGAATCGCGTGATGAGTGTTGGGGGCGTGGCCCTGCTGGTGGCGGCTGCCACGGCTCAGGCCGGGTATACGACGGTGAACATCGGCTCGTCGGCGGCGACGCGCGGCGCGGTGACCGGCGGCGGCAACGGCGCGCCGAGCGGTGAGAACGGCGGGCCGAACAGCCTGGTGAACATTCTGAGCCGCATGTACAACGGGACGACGAGCACCGCGGGCATCACGGGCTCGATCAATGGCGATCTGTTCCTCAACGGCAGCGTCACTGCTCGTCGCATCGAGGACTTCAACGCGGGCAGCCCGTCGGCGCTGGCAAATGTCTTCAACCTCGCCGGCGGCGTGTCGGGCGCGGGTGGCGACCTCGACCAGGTGTGGAGCGACGGCACGGTGCGCCTCGAGGCGCGGGCCCGGTATGCGGGGTACTCGCAGTTCTTCGGCTACCGCACGTCGCTGACGGCGGGCGGCTTCACCGGCGGCGTGACGTCCGTGGCCTCCGGGTACAACGATCCGGCCGCGGGCACGCTGGTCAACATCGGCAGCCCCGTGAGCTTCATGTGGATGCGCGCGAACAACGCCGCGGGCACCAACAACGCCCACTATTCGTACGCGGCTCTCAACGTCGCGCAGCGTGACCAGATGGTGGCGTGGGAGATCCTCGGGGCGGGCGGCGGTCGTCGCTTCGTGGTGGCTTTCGAGGACATCAACCAGGGTGGCAGCCCCGATGACCGCGACTTCAACGATCTGGTCATGGAGCTCGTCGTGATTCCGCTGCCGACCGGCGCGGGCCTGAGCATGGCCGGCCTCGGCGTGCTGGCGTTCCGCCGCCGCCGCTCGGCCTGAGACTGCTGACTCCCTGCACAGTTGATCGACGCACGCCCGCGGCAGCGCGGGCGTGTTTCTTTTTTGGGGCGAAGAAAGTGAGTTGGGAACGCGGCGAAGCGGCGAGTGCTGGGCCGCATGGCCCTCGCGTGCGCTTCGGGCTCGTGCAGGAAGCGGCTCAGGTCACCGGCGCGCGGTGAAGTGCGGCGTACGCGATCGCCAGCGCGTCGGCGACGTCCGGGGGCTCGGGCGGCTCGGCGAGGTCGAACGCGTGCTGGATGGCGCGCTGCATCTGGGGCTTGTCGGCGCGGCCCGAGCCCGTGAGCGCCTTCTTGACGGCGGCGGGTTTGAGCTCGGCCAGTGGGATCGCGCTCTGGGCGACGGCGAGCAGGATGACGCCCCGCGCGTGGGCCATGGCGATGGCGGTGGCGGGGTGGGCCGGGTGGGCGAAGAGGCCCTCGACGGCGACAAGGTCGGGCTGGACGCGGGCCAGCAGATCGCGCAGGTCGCGGTCGAGTTCGGCGAGGCGGTGCGAGACGGGGCGGGCCGGGCCGCTGGAGGGCGCGAGGCGGATGACGCCGGCCTCGATGAGCGTGAGCGTGCGGGCGCCCGGCGCGATGCAGGCGTAGCCGGTGATGCGGAGGCCGGGATCCAGGCCGAGGACGCGCACGGGTGAGAGTATCGGGTGCGCGAGGGTGCGGAGCGGAAACTACGATGGGCGGATGTCGACGGTGCGAGAAACCCCGCGTGCGCAGGTCCTGATCGTCGAGGACGAGGTGGATCACGCGGACGTGATGGCCGACGCGTTGCGCCGGCCGGGGCACGTGTGCACGGTGGTGACCAGCGTCGCGGACGCGATCGAAGAGCTGCGGCTGGGCGCGTTCGACGTGATCGTCACGGACCTGCGGATGCCCGCCTCGGCGGGGTTCGAGGTGGCGGGCGTGGGGGTGGTGTCGGCGGACGGGTCGGACGCGGGGCTGCGCGTGCTGGAGGCGGCGCGACGGCTGCAGGCGGGGGCGGAGACGGTGCTGGTGACAGCGCACGGCGACGTGCCGACGGCGCGGGCGGCGTTCAAGCTCGGGGCGTACGACTTCATTCAGAAGCCGCTGGACCTGGAGGTGTTCCGGAACCTCGTGAACCGTGCGGCGGAGACGGTGCTGCTGCGGCACCAGAACGATTCGCTGAAGGAAAAGATCGAGCAGGCGGGGTTTGACGGGATCATCGCGGCGAGCGAGCCGATGCGGCGCGTGCTGCGGACGATCCGGACGGTGGCGCCGTCGAACATTCCGGTGCTGATCACCGGTGAGAGCGGGACGGGCAAGGAACTGGTGGCGCAGGCGCTGCACCGGGCGAGCCGCCGGAGCGGGGCGCGGTACGCGCCGTTCAACTGCGCGGGGCAGAGCGAGAGCCTGCTGGAGGACGCGCTGTTCGGGCACGTGCGCGGGGCCTTTACCGGGGCCGACAAGGAGCGCGCGGGCGTGTTCGAGTACGCGGACGGGGGGACGCTGTTCCTGGACGAGATCGGGGACATGCCGCTGTCGATGCAGTCGAAGCTGCTGCGCGTGCTGGAGAGCGGCGAGGTGGTGCGTCTGGGGAGCAACGAGGCGCGGCACGTGGACGTGCGGTTCGTGTCGGCGACGAACCGGGACCTGCGGGCGATGTCGTCGCAGGGCACGTTCCGCGAGGACCTGTACTTCCGCATCAACGGGACGCACGTGCACGTGCCCGCCCTGCGCGAGCGGCGCGAGGACATCCCGCCCCTGGTGGCGTACGCGGTTGACCGGTACGCGGCGGAACTGGCCCCCTCGCCCACGGAGGTCGTCGTGCCCGGGGTGACGGACACCGCGATGATGCGCCTGACGGCGTACGGGTGGCCCGGCAACGTGCGCCAACTGCTGAACGTGGTGCGGACCACGCTAGTCATGTGCCTGAGCGAGACGCGGGCGCCGGGCGAGCGGGCGATGATCGATCTGCGACACATCCCTGATGACGTGCGGGCCGACGGCGCGGACGCCGACGACGGGCCGGGCGGCGGGGCGAGCCTGGCGGGGACGAGCCTCGAGCAGATCGAGAAGCGCGCGATCCGCGAGACGCTGCGCCTCACCAACGGCAACCGCGAGCAGGCCGCGGCGCTCCTGGGCATCGGCGAGCGGACGCTGTACCGCAAGCTGCGCGAGTACGGGCTGCGGTAGGCGTGAGGTGGATTGGGGGGAGGCGCGAGACGTGGCACATCCACCGAGCATCGATCCGGCGGGGGACGCGCGGTTCTGGGAGGCGTACCGCGAGGTGGCGGGCGTGTACGCGCACGAGATGAAACTGGTGGCGGTGGAGCGGCGCGAGGCGGCGGTGTTTGATCTGCCGGTCGTGCCGCGGGACGTGCCGGGCGTGCCGCCCGCGCGCCTGTGGCACAACCTGAAGGGGCAGTTCATCGCGATCGACGCGACGGGATTCGACACGCCCCAGCGGGTGATGCTGGCGCTGCGCGAGCAGATCCCGCTCGCGACCGCGACGCAGGACATCCCCGGGGGCATCCGGTTCCGGTGCATGGGCCCGACGCTCGATCTGAAGCAGCCCCTGGGCGGCCAGCGCCACGCGATCCGCCATGCGCTGCTGCAGGCGCTGTCGCTGCGGCGCTGGTGGCGGACGACGTTCGGCTCGTGGGCGGCGTGGCGCGCGGGGGCGGTGGGGCCGGTGCTCGAGGTACGCCGGATCCCGCCCCATCACACGTGGGCGCTGCGCCAGAAAGTGCTGCGCCCGCACCAGGACATCCGCGAGATGGCGTGGGACGGCGATACCGAGGAGAGCACGCGGCATTTCGGCGGGTACGTGGACGGCGCGCTCGCGGGCGTCGCGACGCTCCTGCAGAACGCCCCGCCCACGGGGGACGCCCGGCCCGCGCTCGCGGCGCATCTGCTGGCGCACGAGGAAGGTCGCGCGTGGCAGGTGCGAGGCATGGCGACCGACGGCCCGGGGCGCGGCTGCGGGCTCGGGCGGGCACTGCTCAAGTTCTGTGCGGCGTCGGCGGCGGTGCGGGGCGGCTCCGGGCCGGGGGGCATCGTCTGGTGCAACGCGCGGACGAGCGCGCTGGCGTTCTACGAGCGCGCGGGGTTCGTGGTGGCGTCGGGAGAGTTTGAACTCCCGCACGCGGGGACGCACGTCGTGATGGTGCGGGCGGTGCGGGCGGGTGATGAAGATCCGTACGCGCGGTGAGGCGCGCGGACGCCTGTGCCACCGGTACTCGAGCTGCGACCCGAGCTGAAGGCCGGGCTATTACTTGCGAAGCGCGCGGGACCAGCCGAGGATCATGAGCACGAAGCCGCTGAGGAGCGTGCTGAGGACGAGCCCGCCGACGGCGCCGATGATGGCGCCGAGCCCGGGTTCTGCCGCGATGACGCCGAACTCGCAGAGGAGGTAGCCCAGGCCGCCGAGCACGACGGTCGTGCCGATGATGATCGCGGTCTGGATGAGGTTGTCCTTGACGCGCAGGTTGGGGACGCCCCCGACGGTGTCGGCGATCTTGTGGTAGTCGTCGAGGACGCCCGGGTTGTGCGGCGCGCGGAGTTCGCCGGGCACGGTGGGCGGGGCCGATGGCGGGTCGGGGTCTGGCATGCGGAGATGATACTGGGAACTAAGCCCGAGCGGGGCCGCCCGCGACAGCCATGCTGCATGGTGTGCCCCGCAGCGGGCACGCACGCCCGACCATCACCAGTCGAGCGGGGCACGCCAGGTCTGGGCGAGGTCGTCGACCTTGGCGTTGATGTCGAGGGCTTTCCAGGCGAGGCGGCCCGAGGCGGTGAGCGTGCCGATGGGCTGCATGGGCACGCCCCCGAAGTCGCGGAGGATGGTCTTGACGCGGGGCAGGTCCTCGGGACGGATCTCGAGCACGTAGCGGGAGGGGCCCTCGGAGAACGCGAGCTGCTCGGGCTCCAGGATGTCGTCGGTGAGCGTCAGTTCGGCGCCGAGGGGCGCGAGCGCGGTGCCGGCGGCGGCGAGGAGCGCGGCGAGTTCGCCCGCGCCCTCGGCGGGCGGGGCGTCGGGGCGAGACCCGGTGGTGGCGATGAGCATCTCGGCGACGCAGGTGAGCAGCCCGCCGTCGGACACGTCGTGCGCGCTGCGGACGAGCCCGTCGGTGATCATCTGGGCCACGGCGCGGGCGGCTTTGGGGCCGACGGCGAGGTCGACCGTGGGGATGGCGCGCCAGGATTCGTCGGGTGATGCGGAGGCCTCGCCGAAGACCTGCTGGTAGTGCGAGCCGCCCATGGCGCCGGCGCGCGGGCCGACGAGCACGAGGAGGTTGCCGGGCGTCTTGGCGTCGACGGTCACGCAGCGCGAGACGTTGCGGACGCGGGCGAGGCCCGAGATGAGCAGGGTGTAGGGGATCTCGATGACGCGGGGCTCACCGGTGGCGGGGTCGGTGTAGCGGAGCTGGTTGTTGAGGGAGTCCTTGCCGGAGACGAAGGGCGTGCGGTAGGCCTTGGCGCCGTCGTAGCAGCCCAGGCACGCGCGAACGAGGGCGCCCATGTTCTCGGGGCGGTCGCACGAGGGCCAGCAGAAGTTGTCGAGGATGGCGGTGCGGTTGGGATCGGCGCCGGCGCAGACGAGGTTGCGGACGCACTCGTCGATGGCGGCGAGGGCCATGTGATAGGGATCGCCTGCGAGGGCGTGATCGCCGATGCCGGTCTGCAGGCCGCAGGCGAGGGCGATGCCCTGGTTGGAGCCGGGGACGACCTCGATGACGGTGGCGTCGGAGGGCCCGCGACCGCCCGGGCCGCTGAGGGGCTTGACGACGGTGTTGCCCTGCACCTCGTGATCGTACTGGCGGATGATCCAGTGCTTGCTGGCGATGGAGGGGTGGGCGAGGAGCGCGCGGAGGGCGTCGGCGGGTTGGGGCGTAGTCCGGCGAAGGGCGGGGCGCGTGGAGGGGGCGGGAGGCCACACGGCGTCGCGCGTGGGGCTGGGAAGCCCGTCGTGCAGGAAGTCCATGGAGAGTCGCCCGACCTCGGTGCCGCGGAATCGCAGGACGAGGTCGCGCTCGAGCGTGCCGAACGTGCCGAGCACGGCGAGCTCGCAGTGTTCCTCGTCGCAGATGGCGCGGAGGGCGTCGAGGTTCTCCGGGGGCACGCTGAGGATCATGCGTTCCTGGGCCTCGCTGATCCAGATCTCGGTGAAGGTGAGGCCGTCGTACTTGAGCGGGGCGGCGTCGAGGTCGACGGTGGCGCCCAGGTCCTTGCCCATCTCGCCGATGGCGGAGGAGAAGCCCCCGGCGCCGCAGTCGGTGAGGGCGGAGAAGAGAGGAGAAGTTCCGGAGTTCCGGGGAGAAGCAGTTCCGGAGTGAGGAAGAGAAGGAGTTTCGGAGTGACAAAGTTCCGGAGTTCCGGAGGGGGGGAGAGGAGAAGTCGGAGAGCCGCGCGCGCGGAGGATGGCGTCGAGCAGGCGTTTTTCCTCGATGGCGTTGCCGATCTGGACGGCGTGCCCGAACTCGGAGGCGTGCGTCTGCTCGAGTTCGGCGCTGGAGAAGGTGGCGCCGTGGATGCCGTCGCGGCCGGTGCGTCCGCCGAGCGCGACGATGAGGTCGCCCGCGCGGGGCGCTCCGCGGACGAGCGTGCGGGGGATGAGCCCGACGCACCCGCAGAAGACCATGGGGTTGCCGACGTACCGGGGGTCGACGTGGACGGCGCCGGCGACGGTGGGGATGCCCATGCGGTTGCCGTAGTCGCGGACGCCGGCGACGACCTCGGAGAGAATCCGTCGCGGGTGGAGCGTGCCGGGCGGGAGCGAGGCGGGGTCGAGGGTGGGGGGTGCGACGCAGAAGACGTCGGTGCTGGCGATGGGCTTGGCGCCCAGGCCGGTGCCGATGATGTCGCGGATGCACCCGCCGATGCCGGTGGCGGCCCCGCCGTAGGGCTCGATCGCGGAGGGTCGGTTGTGGGTCTCGACCTTGATGCACACGCCGTGGGCGTCGTCGTAGGCGACGACGCCGGAGTTGTCGGTGAAGACGGAGAGGGTCCAGTCGAGGCCGTCGGCGATGAGTTCGTGGGTGGCGGCGGCGACGGTGGACTTCAGGAGGTTGTCGATGGTGACGGAGCCGTCGTCGCCGACCACGCAGCCGGGGCGATCGGACCAGTCGATGGCGCCGAGAGGAGCGGGCTGGTGGGCGATGTCATCGGCATCTTCGAGGGTGGCATCCGGGTCGTCGGAGGTCGCTTCGGAGTCGGCGCTTGATTCGTCGGCGCGTCCGGCGGGCGTGAACTCGAAGGACATTTCCAGGCCGCCGCGGGGTCGACGCGAGGGGGCGGACGAGGCTGGCGCGTCGGGGCCGTCGTCGGTCGGGGCTTCGCGGTAGAGCACGCGGCTCTTGAGGGTCTTGTGCACGCAGTGCTCGGACCAGGTCTGGGCGAGGGTCTCGAGTTCGATTTCGGTGGGGTCACGCCCGAGCGCGTCGAAGTGATCGGCGATTGCGCGCATCTCGGCGACGCTCAGGAAGAGGTGCGCACGCCGCGAGAGGGCGGCGAGCTGGTCGTCGTCGAGCCCGCGGAGGGCGACGGTGCGGGGCGTGAAGGGGGCGGGCGTCCCCGCGGGAAGGCGGGCGGGCTGGTACGGCGCGTCGGTGATCTGGTGGATGACGGGGTTGGCGAGGGT
This sequence comes from Planctomycetota bacterium, assembly GCA_033763975.1. NCBI lineage: Bacteria > Pseudomonadati > Planctomycetota > Planctomycetota bacterium. The sequence goes on along the minus strand of JANRJM010000003.1, from coordinate 111,149 downwards.
GAGTTCGGCGAGGCGCCGGGCGTCGGCCGGGGTGAAGCCCAGCAGGTCGTAGCGCGTGCCGGTGGCGACGCGGACGTCGGTGCCGGTGAGATCGCGGATGGCGTCGCGGACAGATTGGGCGGCGGGGTCCATGACGCCCGGGAGCGGATGGACCTCGATGACGCTGGCGTCCTCGGCGGGGGCGGCGCCGATGGTCGCGACCTCGCAGACGGGGTCGGCGAGCAGGGACGAGACCACGCGCGACTGATCGGCGGGCGAGAGCGCGCCCTCGATGAGGTAGACGCGCGCGGTGCGGGCGCTGATCAGGGTGGGCGCGATGGACGCGGCACGGGCACGGAGCGTGTCGGCGCGGGGGTCGGCGAGACCGGGGCGGACGCGGACCTCGACGCGGAGGAGGGTGGTGGTCACGGGCGAAGGGTACGAGACGACGCGGGCGTGTGCGCGCACGGGTACAGTGCGCACCCCATGAGCGAACGGAGCCTGCAATCCGATCCGGCGAGCCTGGACCACACCCCCGGGGCCGCCCCGCTGGCGGAGAGCGGGTCGGCGTCGAGGCCCCCCGCGGGCCCGATGCTGTTCGAGTTCTCGACTGAGGTGTGCAACCAGGTGGGGGGCATCTACCAGGTCGTGCGGAGCAAGGCGCCGCTGATGACGGCGCGGTGGGGCGAGCGGTACTGCATGGTGGGCCCGTACGAGCCGGCGCGGGCGCAGGTGGAGTTCGAGGAGTCGCGGGCGTCGGGGTGGATCGAGCGGGCGATCGAACGCCTGCGCGAGCAGGGCCTGGTGGTGCGTCACGGGCGATGGCTGGTGCCCGGGCGGCCCCGGGTGCTGCTGCTGGAGCACTGGCTGTCGGCGGAGCGGCTGGCGCAGGTGAAGTACCACCTGTGGGCGGAGCACGGCATCGAGACGCCCGGGGGCGACGGGCTGGTCGACATGGTGGTGACGTTCGCCGAGGCGTCGCGCCGGCTGATGGAAGCGCTGTGCGAGCAGCGCCCGCAGACGCGGGTGGGGCACCAGCCCCTGGTGGCGCACTTCCACGAGTGGCTGGGGGGGCTGGCGATCCCGATGATCCGGCGCCAGAAGCTGCCGGTGGCGACGGTGTTCACGACGCACGCGACGATCCTGGGTCGGTACATCGCCAGTTCGCGCGACGACTTCTACGACCAGTTGCCGTGGCTCGACCAGGCGCAGGAAGCGGCGATGTACAACGTGCGGACGCAGCACGCCATCGAGCGGGCGGCGGCGCACGGGGCGCACGTCTTCACGACCGTGTCGAGCGTGACGGGCGAGGAGTGCGCGCACCTGCTGGGGCGGCCCGTGGACGTGGTAACGCCCAACGGGCTGACGATCGGGCTGTACAACGCGGGGCACGATCAGCAGCGCCTCCACGGGGAGTACAAGGAGGAGATCCACAAGTTCACGATGGGGCACTTCTTCCCGAGCTACCAGTTCGATCTCGACCGCACGCTGTACTTCTTCACGTCCGGGCGGTTCGAGCCCAAGAACAAGGGCTTTGATCTGTGCCTGGAGGCGATGGCGCGGCTCAACGCCGAGCTGCGCGCCGCGAACCTGGGCAAGACGGTGGTGTTCTTCATCATCTCCAAGCGCGCGACGCGGAGCATCAACCCGCTGGCGATGGAAAAGCGCGGCGTGCTGAACGAGCTGCGCGACATCTGCGCGAAGATCGTGGACGGGGTGGAGCAGCGCCTGTTCAAGCGGGCGGCGGGCGGGGGAAAGCTGCACCTGGACGACCTGGTGGACGAGTACTGGCTGCTGCGGTACCGGCGGGCGCAGCACGCGCTGCGCCAGGGCGGGCTGCCGATGGTGGTGACGCACATCCTGGAGGACGAGGCGCACGATCCGGTGCTGAACTACCTGCGGCACCTGCAGCTCTTCAACCGGGAGGAGGACCCGGTGAAGGTGGTGTACCACCCGGACTTCATCACGCCGCACAACCGGCTGTGGGCGATGGAGTACGACCAGTTCGTGCGCGGGTGTCACCTGGGGGTGTTCCCGAGCCAGTACGAGCCGTGGGGGTACACGCCGCTGGAGTGCGCGGCGATGGGCGTGCCGAGCGTGACGAGCGACCTGGCCGGGTTCGGGCGGTACGTGCTGGACACGACGCCCGAGCCCCAGAAGCACGGGCTGAAGGTGGTGCGTCGTCGCGGGCGGGGTTATCACGAGTCGGCGGCGGAGCTGGCGAAGTACCTGGTGGAGTTCTGCCGCATGGAGCGGCGTGACCGGATCGCGCTGCGCAACGAGGTGGACAAGCGGTCGTGGGACTTCGACTGGAGCACGCTGGGCAAGGCGTACCACACGGCGCACGACCTGGCGATCGCGCGGTTCCACGCGGAGCACGCGCTGGAACTGGGCGGGACCGACCAGGGCGTGCCGATGGTGGCGGCGTCGGTGCTGGCGCAGCGGGCGGAGGCGGCGGGGGAGGGGACCGGGGCGTGAGCGGGGCGCGCCGGCCGCATGTGGAGCTGTACACCGACGGCGCCTGCTCGGGCAACCCGGGGCCGGGCGGGTGGGCGTTCATCCTGCGGCATCCCTCGAGCGGGGCGGAGATAGAGCGCAGCGGGGGCGAGGCGGGCACGACGAACAACCGGATGGAACTGCGCGCCGTGATCGAGGGGCTGCGGGCGCTCACGCGTCCGTCGCGGGTGGACCTGTATTCCGACTCGCAGTACGTGCTCAAGGGCCTGGACGAGTGGATGGACGCGTGGAAGCGGCGCGGGTGGAAGACGGCGGACAAGAAGCCCGTGAAGAACCAGGACCTGTGGGAGGAGCTGGACGGGCTGCGGGGCGAGCACGAACTCGCGTTTCACTGGATCCGCGGGCACGCCGAGCACCCCGAGAACGAACGCTGCGACGCGCTGGCGGTGGCGGCGGCGCGGGGGGCGGCGGGCCGGGCGTAGCGCGCGTGCTTATCGGTCGGTCGCGGCGCGGGCGATGGCGCGAAGTTGTGGGACGCGTGGGGGCCCGGCGTGAAGGCGGGCGCGGGCGGTGCCGATGAGGGGTTCGGCGCTGGACGCGCGGGAGGGCCCCCGACCGTGGAACTGACGAAGATTCTGAAGGCGGCGTACGAGGCGGACGCGTCGGACGTGCACCTGATCGCCGGGCAGCCCCCGACGGTGCGCATCCACCAGGTGATGACGCCGCTGGAGATGCCGGTGCTGACGCGCGAGCTCGTGCGCAAGTACCTCGAGCAGATGGCCCCGCCCGAGGCGCTGGCGACGTTCGAGCGGAACAAGGACGCGGACTTCTCGTTCCAGGCGGAGGGGCTGGCCCGCTACCGCGTGAACGGGCACATGCAGCGCAGCACGGTGGCGCTGGCGATGCGCATGATCAAGACGAAGGTGCCCCCGCTCGCCAACCTGGGCCTGCCGGAGGTCATCGCGCGTCTCACGTACCTCCCCCGCGGGCTGGTGCTCGTCACGGGCGACACGGGCTCGGGTAAGTCGACGACGCTGGCGGCGATGATCGACGCGATGAACCAGCGGTACCGCAAGCACATCATCACGCTCGAGGACCCGGTGGAGTACGTCTTCGAGAGCAAGGAGTGCGTGATCGAGCAGCGCGAGCTGGGCGCCGACATGCCGAGCTTCGCGAGCGGGCTCAAGCACGCGCTGCGTCAGGACCCGGACATCATCCTGGTGGGCGAAATGCGCGACCTGGAGACGACCGCCCTGGCGATCTCGGCGGCCGAGACCGGGCACCTGGTGCTGTCCACCCTGCACACGTGCAGCGCGAGCCAGACGGTGGAGCGCATCATCGACATGTACCCGGGCGGGCAGCAGAACCAGATCCGCTCGATGCTGGCGGCGACGCTGCAGGCGGTGCTGAGCCAGACGCTGTTCGCGCGGACGGACCGCCCGGGCATGGTGCCGGCGGTGGAGGTGCTGCTGTGCACGCCGGCGGTGCGGAACCTGATCCGCGAGGCGCGGACGTTCGAGATCCCCAACGTGATCGAGACGAGCCGGGCGATCGGGATGTGCAGCCTGGACAGCAGCATCGCGGAGCTGTACTTCAACGGGTACATCAGCCGGGAAGACGCGATCGCGCAGTCGGTGTACCCGGACAAGCTGGAGCGTCAGCTGGCGGCGTAGCGCGGGGTCGAGGACGGACGAGCGAAGCCAAGCAACGGAGGGACGGGATGGCGTGAAGCGTGCGGGGACGGTGGGGCGAGCGGCAGGACGCCGCCCGATCGTCGTGCCGGCGCTCTCGACGTCCGATGAGCCATGCCGAACTACCGATACCAGGTTCGAACGAGCGCGGGGCAGGTGCAGGCGGGGGTGATCGCGGCCGACAACGCGACGACCGCGGCGGCGATCCTGCGGAACCAGGGCGCGCACGTGCTGTCGCTGAGCGTGCAGTCGAGCGGGCTGGGCGGCGCGGGGCTGCAGGCGAAGCTGAAGGAGCTGAACGCCGGCACGCCGACGCAGAAGCACGTGCTGGACTTCACGACGCAGCTGGCGGTGATGGTGCGGGCGGGCATCAACCTGCGTGCGGCCCTCGAGGGGATCGCGGAGCAGACGCAGCACGTGGGGTTCAAGAAGGTGGTGCAGCAGCTGCGCCAGGACGTGGAGGGGGGCAAGCAGTTCAGCGAGGCGATCGCGAAGCACCCCAAGCTGTTCAACCCGCTGTACGTGAACATGGTGCGCGCGAGCGAGATGTCCGGGTCGTTCAGCCGCATGCTGGACCGCATCGCGGGGTACATCACGCAGCAGATCGAGACGCGCAAGATGGTGGTGGGGGCGGCGATCTACCCGGCGATCATCGGCGGGCTGGCCGTCTGCGTCACCGTGTTCCTGCTGACGTTCGTGCTGCCGAAGTTCGCGGCGGTCTTCCAGGGCAAGGAGGACGTGCTCCCGTGGGCGACGAAGTTCCTGCTCGGGCTGTCGAACTTCATGGTGACGAACTGGTACCTGCTGCTGGGCGGTGTGGCGGCGCTCTTCGGGGGCCTGTACGCCTTCTGCAAGACGGAGGTCGGCTCGTTCTGGGTCGACCGGCTGAAGCTGGGCATCCCGATCGTGCGGACGATGTTCCGGTCGCTGTACATCTCGCGCTCGTTGCAGACCATGGGGCAGCTCATCAACGCGGGCGTGCCGATGCTGGACACCATCGCGATCACCGGGGACATCTCGGGCAACCAGATCTTCCGGGGGCTGTGGCGCAAGGTGCACGCGAGCGTGAAGCAGGGCAAGAAGGTCACCCAGCCGCTCATGCAGGCCGAGGTGCTCCCGCGCGCGGTGGTGCAGATGATCGCGGCGGGGGAAGAGTCCGGAAAGCTGGGCGAGGTGCTCGACGAGATCGCGACCTACTACGCCAAGCAGCTCAAGGACCACATCAAGGCGGTTACCGGCATGATCGAGCCCATCATGATCCTCATGATGGGCACAGTCGTTGGATTCATCGCGATGGCGATCATCCTGCCGATCTTCAAGATGAGCCAGATCGTCAAGTGAACGACACAGTACCCGGGGGCGGTGTGCCCCCGGGAGGCGGCATGGTCTCGTCGCGCAGGCGGTTCTCGGGGGTGGGGGGTCGACGCCGGGGGTTCACGCTCCTGGAGTCGATGATGGCCCTCATCATCATCGCGCTGGGTGTGCTCGCGTTCGTCGATGCGCAGTCCGCGTTCACGCGGTCGAACACCTGGTCCAGCCAGGCCGCCACCGGCATGCTGCTGGCGAACGAGGTGCGGGAGATGACGCGCCGCATGAGCCGGCACGACCCGGTGACCGGGCTGGTGCTGGTCAACGGCACGACGCTGCAGGGGTGGGGGATCGAGTCGAACGAGACGACCATCGATGATCTGGACGACCTGGACGATCTGGACGGGATGTCGTTCGGGCTGGGGGGCACGTTCCCCGGGCCGGTCGACGCCCTGGGCGAGATCGTCCCCGAACTGGAGCTGGACGGCTCGCCCCGCACGGACGAGGGGCAGCTCGTCCCGCTCGTGGGCTGGCGACAGGCCGTGACCGTCGAGAAGGTCGATCCGTACAACTTCTCGCAGGCGCGTGCGGACTCGTACCAGCAGGCGGCGAGCGGGCAGTGGCCCTCCGTCGGGGTGGACGGCTTCCCGCTCCGCGTGACCGTGGTCGTCACCTACCAGGCGCTGGGCGAGACGCAGGCGACGGAGATCACGCGCCTGACGTGGATCGTGCCCCCGTGAGCATCGGGGCGGGCGCGGGCGTGGCGGGGCGACAGGGCGTGCGCGGCGGAGTGGGGAGGCAAGCGATGCGCAGGATGATGCGGAACTCGTGGGGCGTGCTGCGGGGCCTCTGCCGAACGAGGCGCGGCGTGGCGGCGGTGCTCGCGATGATGTTCATCGTGATGTTCGGGTCGCTGGCGACGGCGATGGCGATCGCCAGCCGCGGGAACATCCTGACGGCGGCGTCGCACCTGCACGTGAGCCGCGCCCAGAGCGCGGCGGAGACGGGCATGAGCGTGGCGGCGGCGCGCCTGGAAGAGGCCGCCGCGCGCTTCGTGATCTCGGGGAGCGACGTGAACGCGGCGTACGCGTGGAACCTGTGGTCCGGGAACACGGGCCCGCTGGGCACGGTGAACGTGCTGCCCCCGCGCACGGGGCGGCTGGACCAGGGGACGCCCGCCGGGCTGGCGGAGGCGATCGCGCAGGCGCACGCGCTCGACCAGGACGTCGTGCTGAGCCTGGGCGTGAGCGCCGCGACGGTGGGCAACGCGCCGGCGGGCTCGACGAGCGAGTACCAGGCGACGCACTGGGTGTTCACGCCGGCGGTGGCGCTCGAGGCGCGCCCCACGCCCGACGCGGACCCGCCCCTGGCGTACATGGTGACGTACGCGCCGCTGGTGGGCGGCACGTCGGTGCGCGTCTTCGTGACGGGCTACGACCTCGGGTACACGCGCAACGGGCAGCCCGTCTCGCGCACGCTCTCGCAGGACTTCCGCCTGTCGAAGTCCGTCAAGCACGCGATCGTCTCGTCGAACCGGGTCATGATCGGCTCGAACGTGATGGTGACGGGCGACATCGGCTCGCGCTTCACCGGCACGCAGTACAACAACGGCGACCCGCTCGTGCTGCGCTCGGACTTCCAGGGCATCGACGACTCCGTGCTGGGCCAGAAGCTCGCGGCGCTTTTCGCGGCGATCGCGGCGACCGACGTCGACGGCGACAACCGCCTCCGCACCGGGCATCCGACCGAGGGCTCGCAGATCCCCTCCGGCGCGGGCGACTACGACGGCGACGGCGCGCCCGACGACGCCTTCACCGACGTCACCGGCGACGGCTACGTCGACGAGTTCGACATCTTCCTCAAGCACTACGACCGCGACGGCGACGGGCGCCTCGTGCTCTCCGCGGCGCTCACCGCCGGCACCCCGGCGTCCGGGCTCACCCCCGAGTTCACCGCCGACGACCAGCTCGCCCTGCTCATCGACTCGAACCGTCCGGACCGCAACCGCAACGGGGTGTGGGGCTTCGTGGACGCCAACGGCAACGGCCGGTGGGACGACGGTGAACTCATGGCCGACGTCGACACGTCGACGGGCGCCTGGCGCGACCGCGTGCTCGGGTACCGCGACGGGTTCATCGACCGGCGCGACTACTACGCCAAGGTCTCGGGCGGGATGAAGTTCTCGACCTCGAAGAGCGCCTGGGAATCCGGGCAGGGCTCGGTGAGCGACGCGCTGCGCGGGCCCGTCACGCCCCCGTCGGGCGCCCCGGCGGCGTCGTACGCCGTCTCCGACGCCGATCTCCCCCCGGTGGACACGAGCGTGTTCACGGGGCAGCGGACGGCGTTGCAGGCGGCGGCGGACGGGGCGGCGTTCGACAACCAGGTCGCGACCCAGCTCGGGGTGAGCGTCTCGCAGCTGGCCTCGTACAGCGCGCCGCGCCCCGCCGACCAGAGCGCCCCCTGGTTCCGGCGCCTCGATCCCATCGACGAGGCGACGAGCCTGCCCGCGAACGCGAGCACGGCGTACTGGGAGAAGATGCCGTACAACAGCCCGTCGTACAGCGACGTGTACTTCCGCCCCGTCTACTACAACATGGTCTTCAAGGACGTGCAGATCCCGGTGGGCAACAACGGGCTGTTCGTCAACTGCACGTTCGTCGGCGTGACGTACGTCCGCACCGACACCACCAACGCGCACGTGCTGTGGGGCGAGTTCGGGAAGACGACGGTGACCGGCGGGGTGCCGACGCTGGTGAACCCGCGCGTGCTGTACGGGGGCACGAACTACCCGACGATGCTCCCGGCGTCGGCGATTCCCCCCCAGCAGAACGTGCTGATGGCGGTGACGCCGATGGACAAGGCCGACCTTGACAGCACGCAGACGGGGCGCCCCGGGTACGCCTCGCTCCCCGAGCCGCTGGTGATCGCCGGCAGGCGCGTGACGGACACGCGGGCCCACTCGAACAACATCCGATTCCACGGGTGCCTGTTCGTGGGCTCGATCGTGTCGGACACGCCCGCGCTCTACGCGCAGTCGCGCAACAAGATCCAGTTCACCGGGGCCACGCGCTTCACGCAGTCGCACCCCGACGACCCGGACAGCGCGGCCTTGAACCCCGAGGCCTCCGACGTCGACGAGATCAAGAAGTCGTCGATGATGCTGCCCAACTACTCCGTGGACCTGGGCAACTTCAACAGCCCGCCCGATCAGAACGTGCAGCTCTCGGGCGCGATCATCGCGGGCGTGATGGACGCGCGCGGCACGGTCACCGTGGACGGCTCGCTGATGCTGACCTTCGCGCCCACCATGGGGGCGTACCCGCTCGTCGACGCCACGGGCCAGCCCATCGGCAACCCCGCGGGGTTCAACTCGACGATCGGGTACTTCGGCCCGGCCGACGGCGACCAGGAATCCATGGATCCCGCCACGCTGCCGGTGGTGGGCGGGCAGAAGATCGTGGGCTGGGACACCGACGGGGACGGGCTGCCCGATGTGGCGCCCGACCAGCCCCAGCCGACGGGCGGGGTGGCGGTGCCGTTCTACGGGCTGGGGCGGATCGTGCTGCGGTTTGATCCCAACCTGACGCTGCCGGACGGGATCATGCTCCCGATGCGGATGGAGCCGGTGGCGGGCACCTATCGAGAGGGGTACCACGCATGGTCGTACTGAAGCCGGGCCTGCGGGCCCCGCGGGGCCGCCGCGGGTTCAGCCTGATCGAGATGCTGATCGCCCTGACGATCACGGCGACGCTGCTGACAGCGACGTTCACGGCGCTGGACACCTCGTACCGGGCGTACAAGATCACGACCGAAGGGGCGAGCACGAACGTCATCGCGCGGATGGTGATGGCGCGCACGTCGACGATGATCAGGACGGGCGAGCAGTTCGGGCCCTACCCCGAGGACGTCCTCGACCCCGCGCAGAACCCGGTGGTCTCGACCTTCATCGAGTTCGAGTCGTTCAACGACGGGGCGGGCAACCGCCGGGTCATCCGGCTCGAGCGCCGGGACCAGTCGGACCCGCAGCGCGGGCCGTACGAGCTGTGGTACGTGCAGACGGACGTGGTGAGCGACGTGCCGGGCACGCCGGTGGAGCGCCCGCTGCTGGCCGGGGTCACGGGCGCGAGCTTCGTGCTCGAGTACGACGTCGGGCCTCGTCTGCGCCGGGCGACGGTGGACATCACGGTGAAGCCCAACGATTACCAGGACGCGGGCTTCCACGCGAACCTCGAGACGCCGACCATCCGGCTGGTGACGACCGTCACGCCGCGCCGGATCGACGAGTAGGCGCGCGAAGTTCCGCGAGCGCGCCGGGGAGTTCGTCGGCGAGTTCGGTGGGGAGCATGCCGGCGTCGGCGCCGTGCCGGGCCGTCCAGCGTTCGCCCGCGCGCGCGTGCGCCTCGACGCCCGCGCTGGCGAGGTCGACGAGCGAGAGTGCGTGCGGGGAGCCGGCGAACTGCGCGAGCAGCCCGCCGAGGAGCCCGGCGAGCACGTCGCCCGTGCCGCCGGTGCCGAGCACGGGGGTTCGGTGCCCGCACGTCCAGGCGCGGATGGCATCGCCGACGACGGTGCCCGCGCCCTTGAGGACGCAGACGCAGCCGAGGCGCTGGGCGAGGGCCTGGCACGCCGCGACGCGCGTGCGGGGGTTGGTGGCGCTGTGCGTGATGCGCAGGGCGGACGCGAGGCGGGCGAACTCGCCGGGGTGGGGGGTGAAGATGGCCCGGGCGCGCAGGTCGCGGAACAGGTCCGGAGTCTGGGCGAGCGCGTTGAGCGCGTCGGCGTCGACGACGATCGGGATGTCGTCGCGCTGCACGCCCCGCAGGGCCACGGCCGCCGTGCCGGGCCCGGGGCCCAGCCCGGGGCCGATGACGATGGCGTCGGCGCCGTCCGCCGCACGGTCGAAGGCTTCGGCGGCGTCGCTCGCCGAGACGTCGCCGTCGAGGTCGGTGGGCATCGCGTAGCCGACGGCGGCGGGGCAGGCGCCGATGACGTGCGGCAGCACGCGGTCGGGCGCGAGCACGCGCACGAGCCCCGCGCCGGCCCGGAGCGCCCCGAGCGCCGCGAGCGTGGGCGCCCCGGCCATCCATCGCCGATCGGCGCAGCAGCCCCCGACCACGAGCACCGTGCCGAACGTGCCCTTGTGCCCGTCGGGGTCGCGCGCCGGGAGCAGCGCCGGCACCGGCGCGTGCGCGTCGCCGGTCATTCGGTCTTCTCCACCTCGATCGACAGCCGACCCATCACGCTCGCGACGCTCATCAGCCCGGCGGTGGGATCCTCGTCGGTCAGCGCCGACAGGTCCAGCGCGATGTGCGTCGCGTCGGCGGGGATGCCGGCGGGAAAGGTGGCGTCGAGGTCGATCCAGCGCGGCTCGCCGTTGATCTCGACGAGCGCCTGCGTCCACATGTGATAGCCGAAGATGTCGGTGGCGCCGGCGAACTCGTCGGCGTAGATGAGCCCCGCGACGACGCGCGAGGGGATGCCCTCGGCCCGCAGCAGCGCCGCGAGCAGCACGCCGTGCTCCGAGCAGTCCCCCTCGCGCCGGCGCGCGACCTCCGAGGCGGTGGCGAAGCCCACGTCCAGTGTCTTGCGCTTGATGTGCCTGTTCACGAGGCGCCGCAGCGCCTCGGCGCGGTCGGCCGCCGACTCGCCGGCGCCCTGCACGCCCCGGGCCGCCAGTTCCTTGATCACCTCGTCGTCGGCGCGGCAGAGCGTGGTGGAGGCGAGATAGGTGGCGCGTGCGCGCGGGGTCAGTTCGGCGGGCGTGGCCGCCGTGGAGCGCCCCACCTCGACATCGACGCGCACCCGGCGCTCGTCGAGGCGCGTCACCTGCTGCATCCCGGCGGAGGGCAGGTCGTCGATCCGCCCGTCGGCGAGGCTGAGGACGTACGACGCCCGGCGCACGCGCCGCGGGTTCGCGATCTGGCGCGAGCCCTTCACGAACGTGCTGACCATCGCCTCGGGGGCGGGCGTGCCCGAGCGCGCGAGCGCCGCGTCGCGTGTCGACGCCGTCATCGTCAGCGTCAGCGGGCCCAGCGGCGTCACCGATCGCACCAGCTCGCCCTCTTCGTCGGTCCACTCGGTCGACGCGAGCTGCGGGGCGATCGTGTTCTCGACGCGCCAGCGGACGGCGTCGAGGTCGCGCCCCATCGCCGCGATCCGCTCGCGTCCGTCGAGACGACGGGTGATCGTGACCGGCGTCATCCCGTACTCGGGCGAGATCGTCCGCACCGAGATCTCCTTCGCCCCGGACTTGAAGCGCTGGCGGACGAACTGCTCGGCGGCGGCCGGGGTCAGCCACGCGCCCTCGGGCCTGGGAAGGGTCGTCGTTGTCGTCTGCCCGCTCTGCGTGCTGGTCATCTCGACGTCCTGCTCGCGGAAGACGTACGACTGCACGACGTCGGTCGCGCCCAGGCGCTGCACGCGCCGCATGGCGACCGGGGCGCCCTCGGGCGTCTCCACGAACTCGCTCTCCATGTGCATGGTGACCGCGCCCTGCGCGCCCCGCGAGGCTTCCACGCGCAGCACCGAGCGCGACGTCAGGCGGCCGTCCGTGCGGGAGCGCGACGTACGCATCCAGCCGGCCTTGGCGCCCATCATCTCCAGCGAGTACCACCGGTCGGACTGTGTCTCTTCCTGCGGCGTGGGATCGAGGACTGCCGGCAGAGCGGGCGATGCCGGTGCCGGCGATGTTGGCGCGGGCGGAGAACGCGACTCCTGCGCCCACGCCCCCGGGGCCGCCAGCGCCAGCAGCCCCGCGACCAGCAGGCCAGGGGTCCTGCGCACTCTGAGCCGCGCCACACCGAGCCGCGCCACACCGAGCCGCGCCACACCGAGCCGCGCCACACCGAGCCGCGCCGACGCAATCCACCTCATGCTGTGGTCTCCGTGCCGTCTCGGTTCCGCTTGACGAGGCGGCGTGCGAACGCGCCAGTGTACGGGGCCCTGCGTGCGCCCGGTCCCCGCGGTAACCGACGTACCCTCGCCCGTGATCGACACGCACTGCCACCTGACGTTCCCGGATTTCGGCCCGGACCGCTTCCCGGGCGGGGTCGCGGGCGTGCTGCGCGACGCCGCCGCGGCGGGCGTGGACGGGTGCATCACGATCTCCACAACACACCCGGACGCGGTGGCGGCGCGGGCGATCGCCCGGTTGCACCCGAACGTCTGGTGCAGCGCGGGCGTGCACCCGCTGTACAGCGACGAAGGACCGCACGACTGGGGCGTGCTCCGCGAGGTTGCGCGCGACGAAAAGTGCGTGGCGTGGGGTGAACTCGGGCTCGACAACCATTACGAAACGCCGCCGCGCGACGTGCAGCGCCAGGTGCTGGAAGAGCAGCTCGCGTTCATCGCGCAGTGCCGTCGCGAGGGGATCGAGAAGCCGATCGTGCTGCACTGCCGCGAGGCGTTCGCGGATCTCATCCCGATGCTGCGTGCGAGCGGGCTGGACGCGACGAGGATGGTGTTTCACTGCTTCACGGGTTCGCCCGCGGACATGCGGCTGCTGCTCGACTTCGGCGCGAGCGTGAGTTTCACGGGCGTGCTGACGTACCGCAACGCGGGCGAGGTGCGCGAGGCGGCGGCGCTGGTGCCCGCGGGGCGGTTCATGGTCGAGACCGACGCGCCGTTCCTCAGCCCCGAGCCCCGCCGGACCGAGCGCCCGTGCCGCCCGTCGATGTGTGCGCTCACGGCCCGGCGCCTCGCGGAGGTGCGGGGCGTGTCGTTCGAGGCGCTGCACGAAGAGGTGAACGAGACGACCGCGCGGTTCTTCGGCGTCCGGGGCGCGTCCCGTGCGGGCTGGGCGGGGCACGCGTCGGGCGGGGAGGGCCGGGGCGCATGAGCACCACGCTGGCGGCGTACCTGCACGACCTCAGCCCGTTCGTCTTCCGCGTGGGATCCGGCTTCGGGCTGCGCTGGTACGGGCTGTCGTACGTCGCGGGGTTCGTGGTCGCGTGGCTGTGGATGCGCTGGATGGCCCGGCGGGGCATCACGCCCCTCTCGCCCGACCGCGTGACCGACGCGATGGTGTACCTCGTCGGCGGGGTGCTTGTGGGTGGGCGCCTGGGGTACGTGCTGTTCTACAGGCCCGATTTGCTCGCGGACTTCTCGGGGTCGTTCCCGTGGTGGGGCGTGCTGCGCCTCAACGAGGGCGGGATGGCGAGCCACGGCGGGATCGCGGGGGTCATCATCGCGTCGTTCCTCATCGCGCGCCCCGGGCGAGAGCCGGGCGGCGCGCCCACCCCCCGCGTGCCGGTGCTGCACGTGCTGGACTTGTTCGCGCTCGCGTGCACGCCCGGGCTGCTCTTCGGACGCCTGGCGAACTTCATCAACGGCGAACTGCTCGGCAAGGTCGTCGCGGGGCCCGGCGAGGCGGCCCCCTGGTGGAGCGTGCGCTACCCGCAGGAGGCGTACACGCCGCAGGCGCCCGACGGGCAGGAGGCGGCGCTGTCCGTGATGCTCGAGAAGTACCGCCTGCCGACGGAGCAGACCGACATCGAGACGTACGAGCGGATCGTGGGCGCGCTGCAATCCGGCGGCGTCCGCGCCCGCGAGATCGCCGCCGACCTCGCGCCGCTTCTCTCCGCGCGGCATCCCTCGCAGCTCTACCAGGGCGCGACGGAGGGCCTGCTGGCGGGGGCGGCGCTCTGGATGATCTGGCGACGCCCGCGCCTCCCGGGCGTGGTGGGGGCCTGGTTCCTCATCCTCTACGGCGTGGTGCGGGTGCTGACGGAGTTCATCCGCCTGCCGGATTCTCACCTCGCGGTGCAGCGCATCGCCGGGCTCTCGCGTGGGCAGTGGCTGTCGGTGGCGATGATCGTCGTGGGGGCTGTGGCGATCGCGATCATCCGTGCCCGGGGCGCCCCGGCGATGGGCGGCTGGGGGCGGGCGGGCCAGGCGGAACGGACCGGGCGGGCGGGCGCGAGAAATTCCGGGGAAGTGCGTCCCTGACGCGCGGTTTCCTACGCTCCCGGGATGTCGATTCTGGTGACAGGCGGGGCGGGGTACATCGGGTCGCACGCCGTGCAGCGGTTGCTGCGCGACGGGCGGACGGTGGTGTCGGTGGACAATCTCTTCCGCGGGCACGCCCGCGCGATGGAACTGCTGAAGGGGGCGCACCCGGGGCGCCTGACATTCGTCCGGGGCGACGTGACGGACGGCGCGTTCGTGCGGGGCCTGCTCGACGAGCACCGCGTGGACACGGTGATGCACTTCGCCGCGCTCGCGTACGTGGGCGAGTCGGTCGACAACCCGCTCGAGTACTACCACCACAACGTCACGGGGCTGGCCGGCGTGCTGCGCGCGTGCGAGCAGGCCCGCTCGCCCGTGACGCGCTTCGTGTTCTCCTCGTCGTGCTCGACGTACGGGCAGCCCGCGCCCGAGCGGATCCCCGTGCGTGAAGACTGCCCCCAGGCGCCCGTCTCGCCCTACGGACGCACGAAGCTCATCGGCGAGATGATGCTGCGCGACTTCGCCGAGCGCCCCGCCGCCCGCGACTGGTCGTGCGCGATGCTCCGCTACTTCAACGTCTGCGGGAGCGACCGCTCCGGGCTGCTGGGCGAGGACCACACGCCCGAGACGCACCTGGTGCCCGTCGTGCTGCAGGCGGCCCTGGGCCTGCGCCCGCACGTAGGGATCTTCGGCACCGACTACCCCACGCCCGACGGCACGTGCGTGCGCGACTACGTGCACGTCGAAGACCTGGTCGATGCGCACGTCCGCGTGCTCGACGCGATGCGCCCCGGAACGCTGCTCGCGTACAACGTCGGCATCGGACGGGGGTACTCGGTGCGCGAGATCATCGACGCCGCCCGGCGCGTCACGGGGCGCGACATCCGCGTCGTCGAGCAGGCGCGCCGCGCGGGCGACCCGCCGGTGGTGTTCAATGATCCCGCCCGCATCTCGCGCGAACTGGGCTGGACGCCGGGCGTCACGAGCCTCGACGAGATGATCGCCTCGGCGTGGCGCTGGATGCTGGCGCACCCCAAGGGGTACGCGTCATGACCGCCCGCGGGGTGCTCCCGATCTCGGCGCGTCCCGCGTCCGCCCGCCGCGCGCCTGCGAGTTCCGCGCGAGCGTGGGGCGTGCGAGCGGCGGTTGTGAGGGCGTGGGTCGTGTGCGCATGCGTGGCGATGACTGCGCTCGTCGCCCCGGGCGCGGCCCGGGCGCAGCCCGCCGAGCCGCACGAGTCGCTCCCCGCGATCGACATCTGGGGCGATTTCCCGAAGATCGACGCGACGGCGGCGTCGCCGGCGCTCGAGGGCGCCTGGCCCGCGCGCGAGGGCGTGCAGGGCACCGACGGGCTGATGGGCGTGATCGTGCCCGTCGAGGGGCTGATCCTGAAACCCGAGATCCGGCGAACGTGGAGCCCGGCGCGCGTGTCGCGCCTCGCCGACGACGCGGACGCGCGGGCGCTCTTCGGCGATCAACTGCCACCCGACACCGAGATCCGGTCCGAAGGACCCGGCGCGATGGTGCTCTCCGCGGAAGCGGTCGAGGCGGGCGCGATGGTGCCCCGCCGGCGCAAGCACGACGCGTCGCTCACCTTCCGGTTCGTGTCGGCGCAGCGCGACGACACTGGCGCGCTGTGGCTCGAGCGCACGTGGTTCGCGTACTACGAGCCCGCCGGCGCACCGCCCGGCGAGGACGCGGGGGCGCCGCAGGGCGGGCGCGTCCGCGGCGTGGTGCTGCTGATGCCCGGCATGTTCGGCACGCCCACCGGCCTGCTCGAACGCACGACCAACGACCTGCGCGCCCGCGGCTACGGCGTGCTGCGCATGCTCTGCCAGCCCTCTCGCTTCACGGAGAAGTTCGTCGCCGAGCTCGATCCCTCGCAGGACCTGGATGCGCGCGTGCGCGAGGTGGCGAACGCCTTCGACACGCGCGCCGCCGAGTGCGCCTACGCCGCCCAGGCGGCGCTCGCCCACGTGCACGCCCAGCGCCCCGGCGTGCGCGAGGCCCCGGTCGTCGCGATGGGGTTCAGCGCGGGCGCGATCACGCTGCCGGTGGTCGTGGCGAGAACCCCCGCGGCGTACGCCGGGGGCGTCGTGGTCGGCGGCGGGTGTCACTGGTGGCTCATGACCGAGCTCAGCAACTACCGCGAGATGATCGACGCGGTCGAGTTCCGCTGGGCGCCCGGCGCAATGCCGGCCGACCTGGCACGCGTGCGCGAGGGGTATCTCCGCGCGTCGCGCCTCGACTCGTTCCACGCGGCACCGGGCCTGCGCGGGCGCGCGTTCCTGTGCGTGCAGGGCGCGCGTGACCTCGCGGTGCCCTCGCCCCTGGGCGATGCGCTGTGGGAACGGCTGGGTCGCCCCGAGCGCGATCTGGTCGAGGGCGGGCACGAGGTGCTCTTTCTGGAACTGCCCAAGCGCCTGGAGCGCATCTACGACTGGATCGCGGAGCGCTGCCCCGCCCCGTGACGCAAGGACGCCAGCGTGCTGATCGTTGTGAGCCCCTATCACCTGTCGACGCGAGAAGCCCCGGCGATGGCCGCGATGCTGCTCGCGTCGACCGCGGTCACGCTCATGCCCGGGGCCATGCTGAACGGCGCGCCCGACGCGGTGCAGGAGGCGGCCCGCACGCGCGCGTACGCCGAGCTCGCCCGGTCGTGGTCGTGGACGACCTCGCTGTTCGACGCGGGCGTGCTGCGCCTGGGCCTGGACGACGCGAGCCCGCTGGACGATCTGCGGGGCGTGCACGAGAGCATCCGCGACGACGCGCGGTACGCCGCCCTGCGCGCGTTCGTGCGCGACGACGACTTCGCGTGCGAGCGCTCGCGCCTGGGCGCCATCTCGCGCGACATCCTGCGAGCGGGCCCGAACCCGGGGCTGTCGGTCCCGGTCGCCGCCGCGCTCGACCGGTTCGCGCTGCGGGCGGGGGCCTTCATCGCGCGGTCGCCGGCGGCGTCGGTGGCGCAGCGCCAGGAAGAGCGTCTGGCCCGTCCGCTGGGCACGGTCGCCCTCCCCGTGCTCGTGCAGGCGACGGGCGAGCGGGTGCTGCACGCGCGCGAGGTGCTCGCGGGTGCGCTCGAGCCGCTGCGCCGGCTGTTCGATTCGGCGCACGCCCGCGACGAGCAGCCCCTCGACGCGCGGGTGCTTTCCGAGGCTGCGTCGGGGTACGCCGCCTCGTTCGAGCGACTCCGCGGGGCCGTGCTGGAAGACGCCCGGGGCGACGACGTGCGCTGCATCGAGAGCGTCGCGGTGATCTCGCTGGTGCGCCTGCCGGCCGACGCGGCGCTGGCGTCGAGCGTGCGAGCGATGGCCGTGCTGGGGGGCGGGGCGTCGCCCGACGCGGACGAACCCGAGCGGGGCCCGTCGGCGCCGGGGCTGGTGCGCACACCCGCGGACCCCACGCGCGGGCGGCATGTGATCGCGCTCATCGTGAAAACGCTGGGCGCACGCGGGTAGCCGGGCGGGCCCGGGGGCGGCTGTACACTGCGCCCATGCCCAACCGACTCGCCCGCGAATCCAGCCCGTACCTCCTGCAGCACGCGCACAACCCGGTGGACTGGTGGGCGTGGGGCGAAGAGGCCTTCCTGGAGGCGCGTCGGCGCGACGTGCCGATCTTCCTGTCGATCGGCTACTCCACGTGCTACTGGTGCCACGTGATGGAGCGCGAGTCGTTCGAGGACGACGCGACCGCGCGCGACCTCAACGAGCACTTCGTGCCCATCAAGCTCGACCGCGAGGAGCGCCCCGACGTCGACGACATCTACATGGCCGCCACGCTCGTGCAGCGCGGGCACGGCGGGTGGCCGATGTCGGTGTTCCTGGAGCCCGCGTCGCTCCGCCCGTTCTACTGCGGGACGTACTTTCCCCGCGAGCCCGCGCACAACCTCCCGGAGTTCCGCGCCGTGCTCGCCGGCATGGCGCGCGCCTGGCGCGAGCAGCGCGACGCGGTCCTCGCCCAGGCCGAGGCGATGGCGGCGGCGGTGCGCGAGCACCTGGAAGGGCGCGAAGCCCGCGCCGACCTGGGCGACGCCCCCGTCACCGACGCGCTCTCGCACGTGCTCCGGCAGTTCGACCGTGCGCACGGCGGGTTCGGCCCCGCGCCCAAGTTCCCCCAGCCCGCCATCCTCGAGTTCCTCCTCGACGTGCGCGAGCGGGCGGCCGACGACGCGACCGGCGACGCGATCGACATCGCCGTGCGCACGACCCTCGACGCGATGATGCTCGGCGGGCTGCGCGACCACCTGGGGGGCGGGTTCCATCGCTACTGCGTCGATCAGTCGTGGACGGTCCCGCACTTCGAGAAGATGCTCTACGACAACGCGATGCTCGCGGGCGTGTTCGCGCGCGAGGCGCGCCGGTCCGGCGACGGGGAGTATGCCCGGGCCGCCCGCGAGGCGATCCGCTACGTGCGGACGCGTCTGACCGGCGCGCACGGCGGGTTCCTGTGCGCGCAGGACGCCGAGACCGACGGACGCGAAGGCGCGACGTACGTGTGGTCGCCCGGGCAGGTGCGGGCCGCCCTCTGCCCGCCCGAGGTCAACGCGATCGCCGAACTGCGCGACGTGGCGAACGCCGCCGCCGACTTTGCGGCCCGGGCGTACGGGCTCGACGGGCCGCCCAACTTCCGCGACCCGCACCACCCCGACGAGCCTTCGGCGTGGGTACCCCGCCTGCACGATCGCCCCGAGCGCCTCGCCGGGCGGTTCGAGATGTCGCCGACCGATTTCGTCGAGCGGCTCACGCGCGTCTCCGCGGCCCTGCTCGAAAGCCGCGACCGACGCCCGCAGCCCCGCACCGACGACAAGGTCATCGCCGCGTGGAACGGCATGATGATCCGTGCGCTCGCCACCGCCTCCGCGGACCTCGGCGAACCGGCGTTTCTGGCGGCCGCCGAGCGTGCGGCGGACTTCGTGCTGTCGCGCATGCGCGCGCCCGACGGGGGACTGCTCCGCTCACACCGGGCGAATGTCTCGAAGATCCCCGCGCTGCTCGAGGACTACGCCGCGATGATCGAGGGCCTGTGCGCCGTCGCGCGGGCGCACACGGGCGCGGAGCGTGCACGGCGCGTCGGGCAGGCGCTCGACCTGCTGGCGCACGCGAAGCGGGCGTTCTTTGACGACGCCACCGGGCTCATCCTCGACACGCGCTCCGCGGAGCGCGACCTCTTCGTGCGTACGTCCACCCTGCACGACGGGGCGCTCCCCAGCGGCTTTTCCACCATGGTCCACGCGCTGATCGACCTCGCCGACCTCACCGGCGATGACGCGCACGCCACACGTGCCGCGGTAGCGCTCGAGAGCGTGGGGGCACGTCTCGCCGCTTCGCCGCAGTCCTCGGTCAACGCCGTCCGGGCGCTGCTGCGCCTGCTGCTGCGGGCGGAGGGCCCGGCGCACGCCGAACGCCCCGCCAGCGTTGCCGAGGCGCGGTCCGCGCGCCCCGTCGAGTCGCAGCGCAAGACCACGCCCAGCCCGGGCGTGCCGGACGTGGTGAAGGTCTTCTCGCCGACGGATCGCGTGGAGATCGAGCCCGGCACGCCGGTGATCGTCGAGTTGCTGGTGCAGATCGCCGAGGGCTGGCACGTCGGGGCGGCGAACCCGGGCGCGACCCAGGCCGCGAGCGCCATGACCCCGTTCCGCGTCGATGTCACGGGCGCCCCGGACATCCGGTGCTTCGCGGACTACCCCGCGGGCGAGGACTTCGGGGAGGGCGACGCGCGCGTGCGCGTGTACGCGGGGTCGTTCCCGCTGCGGGTGGTGCTGGAGCGCTCGGGCGAGCGCCGGGGCGTGCCGCGGCTTGTGGTGACGTACCAGGCGTGCTCGGATCGGTCGTGCCTGGCGCCGGCGCAGGCGGGGCTGGACATCGAGATCGCGCGGGAGTGATCGGCGGGTGGCGCGAGTTCGGCGCCGCGTCAGTCGAGCAGGTCGTGGCGCCGCAGCGCGAGCCGTACCTGCGACGCGGTGTCGCCGAGGTGATCGACCAGCACGGTGCGCCATCCAAGCGCGGCGGCGGCGGCGACGTTCTCGGGCAGGTCGTCGAAGAACAGGATCTCCGGCCCGCGCGCACCCGTCTCGCGCTCGAACGCGCGGTAGATCGCCGGGTCGGGCTTGGCGAGCCCCAGCAGGTGGCTCGCGTGCCGGTGCCCGAGGACCGCCGCGGCCGGGAAGTAGGGGAGCGCCGCCCCCGCGGGCGCCGGCCCGACGCGCGCCCAGTGCGACGCGTTCGTGTTCGAGAGCACGCCCGTGCGCGCCCGATCGGCCCGCACCAGGTCGTGCAGCACGTCGGCGATCCCCTCGTACTCGGCGTAGATCCAGGCGTCGTGCAGCCGGCGCACCTCGTCGCGCGTGTAGAGCGCGTTGGTCGCGTCGGCGAGCGCCGAGAAGAACTCGTCGCAGCCCAGGCGCCCCACGTGATAGAGCGCGGTGAGTTCGCGCCGGCGGGCGACGAGCGCGGGGTCCTCGATCCCCGGACGCAGCTCGAGCCCGACCGCCGCGCACGCGTCGCGCCAGGCGCGGTGGTGCTTGACGATGACGCCCCCGAGGTCAAAGCAGACCATGCCGACGCGTCCGGGCGGGGTGCTCGCGCTTGTGCTGCTCGTGCTCATGCGCCCTCCTCGGCGTCGGCGTCGCGCTCTCGCGCGGGCTTCATCACCTCGCGCATCACGACGGTCGCGAACGAGCCACGGGGCAGCTCGAACGCGCAGCGCACGTACGCACCGTGCTCGTCGACGCCGCCTTCGACCTCCGGGTCGATCAGCGGCACGCGCAGCGGGCGGCGCTTGCCCTCCAGCGTCCCGCGCGCCCGCAGGTCGAACGCCGCCAGGTCGGCGGGCGTCACGCCCACGCGGGCCAGCGCGGCGCTCTCGGCCTCGCCGACGACGCCGGAGGCCAGGGGCATCGAGGCCCCCCACATCGGCCCCGACGGGCTGATCTCGAACGTCGCGAGGCGCTGGGCCGTTGCGGGGTCGGCCTGCGTGGGCTCGTCGACCGCGAACACCGCGCCGTTGATGTGCTTGAACGCGAGGTCGCCGGTGCGGAGCGTGCCCAGCGTGCCGTCGATGACGCGCGCGTCCAGCACGTCGTTGAAGACGGCGCTCTGGAACGCGCTCAGGTAGTAGCGGAGCACGGGCTCGTCGAGGCGCATGAAGGCGCGCTTCGCGTCCAGCCCCTGCGACAGCCCGTTGAGCACGATGAGCTCGGTCCGCGCGCCGGGCGGGTACTTCATCAGCGCCTCGCGGAACCGGCCCTCCGCGAAGAGGGCGCGCGCCTCGGTGTTCATCTCCGGGTGCTCGGCCGAGGCCCCCAGCAGTTCGCGGGCCGCGGCTTCGAAGTCGCCCTTCACGAGCTCGCGCCCCACGAGGTGGTTGTTCTCCAGCAGCCCGAACCGCTGCTCGCCGATGCGGTTGGGCACGCCCGTGGCCCGAAGCCGCTCCAGCACCGCACGGGCCGTCAGCACGCCCGTGGGCGGGACGCCCCGGATCTTGACCGAGAAGCGGTTGCCCTTGAGGTGCCCGGGGCGGAGCTTGTTCGCGTGCATGTCGGCCCAGAGCACCTGGACCGACTCGTGCTGCAGCATCGGGAACTCGTGGAATGTCTTCCCCGGCGTGTGCACCGACACCACCTGGCGCGTGATGGCCCGCTTGTCCTTGAGCCCCGCGTAGCCGACCGCGGCCCGGCGCACGCCGAAGTGACGCGCCACCACCTGCACCATCTCCATCGTCGACATGCCCCGCTTCTGCACCAGCAGGTAGATGTGCTCGCCCTCGCCCGACGGCTGGTACAGCGGGATTTCGTCGACCAGAAAATCCTCGGGACGCTCCTTCAGCACCCCGCCCAGGCCGGCCTGTTCCGGCGTGACATACGCGCGCGGCGCGGCGTGCGTGCCGGGGCGGGCCCCGCTCGCCCCCGTCGCCCCGCCCTCGGCGTCAGGACTCATCGCGGTTGGCCGCCTCGAGCACGTGCTCTTCCACGTAGATCGGCACCCCGCCCGCGATTCCCAGCGCGATCGCGTCGCTCGGACGCGAGTCGATGCGGCGCAGTTCGCCCGCGCTCGTCCGCACGTCCAGCGTCGCGAAGAACGTGTGGTCGGTCAGGTCGTTGATCGTGATCGACTCCAGCTTCGCGCCCAGCGCCTCCACCACGTTCGCCAGCAGGTCGTGCGTCTGCGGGCGCTTGATCTGGATGCCCTTGAGCCGTCGCTCGATCGCCTGCGCCTCGGGCAGGCCGATCACGATCGGGAACGCCCGCCCGCCCTCCATCTGCCCGCCCGGCTCCCCGCTCTCGGTCGGCGGGGCCACCTCGCGCAGCTCGATGATCTGGTAGTCGTTGAGCTCGCGGATCAGGATCCTGGCGAGTTCCATGCGCACGGCCATAACGGTCCCTCCGACCCAGACGGCCCGCCCCGAGACCCGATTCTACTCCGACTCCGCACGCGCCTTGCCGCGCGCCGCCGGAGCGCGCCGGGCGC
The DNA here is from genome assembly GCA_033763975.1 of Planctomycetota bacterium. NCBI lineage: Bacteria > Pseudomonadati > Planctomycetota > Planctomycetota bacterium. Next base: position 88,303 of record JANRJM010000003.1, on the reverse strand, counting down.
CGGACTTGGTCTCGGCGATCGCCGGCGCGGGCACCCGCCTCCCCAGACGCTCCACCAGTTCGCGCGGAGCGCCGATGTCGCCCACAACTACTTCTCCCAGCAGGGATTGGGCGTCGAGCGTCAGGAACCCCTCCTTCAGGCCCACCAGCGACAGCGTCACGCTCGCCCGCACCGCTTCGCCCAGCACGCGCCCCGTATCGGCGTCCATGCCCGAAGGGCAGTCGACGCTCAGCACTGGCACGCCCCGGGTGGCCAGGGCGTTGATCGACCCGATCGCGTCGCGGGCCGCCCCGTCCGCCGCGCGGGTCAGCCCCGTGCCGAACAGGGCGTCGATCACCACGCCCGAGGCCCGCAGGTCGCGCCAGGCGCGCTCGGCGTCGGCGTCCGCCCGCGGCGCCAGCCCCATGCGGCCGACGATCTCGCGCTGCACGCCGGCGTCTCCGCGGAAGGCGTCGCCCAGGGGCGCGAGGATCTCGACGCGCACGCCCGCGTTGTGCAGGTGCCGGGCGGCGACCAGCCCGTCGCCGCCGTTGTTCCCCGGGCCGCACACGACGAGGGCGGCGGGGGAATCCTCGTCCCCGAGCCCGTCGAGGGCCGTCTCGGCCGCAAGCCGCCCGGCGTTCTCCATGAGCAGCAGCGTGGGGATGGCGTACTCGCGCGCGCAGGCGTCGTCGAGACGTCGGAGCGCATCGCGCGAGAAGACCAGCAGGTCGGTGGGTCGTGCGCGGGCCATGAGTCCCTTTCCCGGGCGCCTAGGGACGCCGACCGGCGCGGTAAGCCTCGAGCACCGCGCGGTACTCGTCCTTCTGGTCCGCGCGGGCGTGCTCGATCGCGCGCTCCTGCAACTCCACCGCCCGCGCGACCTCGCCCCGCTCGAAGCACACCCGCGCGAGCGTGTCGAGCACGTACGCCTCCCGCCCCTGCGCGGCCGTGTTCGCCTTCTCCGCCAGGATCAGCGCCGCGTCCAGGTCACGCGTCTCCAGGCGCTCGTCCGTCGCGATGCCCCAGGCCAGGTTGTTCAGCACGAGCGCGTTCCCCGCGATGGGGCCCTCGGCCAGGCGCAGCGCCCACGCCACCGCGTCGGCGTTCTTGTTCTCCATCAGCGCCAGTTCGAACACGTCCTGCACGCGGGCGACGCCGTCCTCTTGGCGAAGCGCGATCATCTCCTCGACCAGGCGCATCGCGTCCTTCCCGTCCTGGGCCTCCATCGCCCGGAACAGCCGGCGATCAACGCGGCGGATGGCATCGACCGTCTTCTGCTGGTCCTGGGCACGCTCCCTGGCCTTCAGCGCGTCGAACGTCCCCGCCACCACCTCCGACACGATCGTCGCCAGCGGCTCGGTCACGCTCAGCGGGTGCCCCATCCACGCGACGCGCCCCTTCGCGTCGATCACGAAGGCGCTGGGGATCGACCGGCGGTCGGCGCCGCGCATCCACGTCTGGGCCATCTCGCCCGCGGCCCCGTCGAACGCGACCGACCCGGGGATCAGCGCTCCCGGCTCCGCGCCGAGGTACGCGCGCAGGCGTTCGACGTACGCGTCGCCCGGCGCGGGTTTGGTGGTCTCCCAGACGCTGACGCCCACCAGCCGCACGCCCGCGCCCTGGAACTGCTCGTGCACCGCGCGCAGCGTGGGGATGGCCTCCTCGCTCGCCTTGCTCCACGTCGAGAAGAACCACACGACGTAGACGGTGCCCGGCTCGAACGCGCCCACCGGATCGCCCCGCAGCCACGACTCGACCTTGATCCGGGGGGGCACGTCGCCGAACGAGAACACACGCACCGCGCCCGTCTGCGGATCGATCGGCGGCGCCTCACTCTGCGGCACGGGCGGCGGCTGCACGGGGGGAACGGGCTGCACCGGGGCCGCCGGCGGCTCGCTCTGCGCGTGCGCTCCCAACGCCCCCGCGAGCGCCACGCAGCCCACCGCCAGCAGTCGGGACGTTCGATTCCGCGCCATGCGTCGCCTCCGGAGTGCGCCCGGGGCGTTCGTTCCGGGCACGCCTCATTGTTGCGCGCACGCGAGCGCGATGCGCCGGACGCCGCCGGCGGTCTCAGCGCGGGCGGATCGTGATGCTGCCGTTGGAGGTGTCGAGGCGCGACGGGTGCGTGCCCGCGCCGAACTTGAACGAGCCGCTGGACTTGCCGGACTTCACGACCTGCAGCGAGGGCCCGGCCACGGTGACGCCGCCGTTGGAGGTGTCGGCGTCGACGAGCGCGTCGAACGCCGTCCCGAACTCCAGCGTGATCGAGCCGTTGCTGGTATCGCAGTGCACCGGGCCCGCGACATCGTTCCGCAGCACCACCGTGATGCGCCCGTTCGAGGACTTGGCCCGCACCGTCCCGACATCGCGCAGATTCACGGAGCCGTTGCTTGTCGTGGCCGAGACCGGGCCGCTGTGGTCCGAGACGGTGATCGAGCCGTTCGATGTCGACAGCGTTGCCTGCCCGGCCGCGCCGGCGAGCGTGATCGAGCCGTTCCCGGTGTCGACGACGACGCCCGACGCGTCGGGCACGCGCAGGTCGATCGAGCACCCTTCGTTGGAGTGCCGGCGCCCTTCGGGCCACTGCACACGCACCGAGAGCGTGCCGTCGTCGGACCGCTCCACGCCCAGCATGGTGGCATCGAGGCGCGCCTGCGACAGGGCGCGGATCTCCGCGGTGATCTGCACCTCCTCGCCCGGCGCGACGGTGACCGTCACGCTCCCGTTCGAGGTGGCGATGTCGAGCCCCGAGCCCGGCACGTGCGGCGCCTGCGCGGTCTTCGTGCCACGGATCGTCGCGGGTGAGAACACCCCGCACCCGGGCGTGCCCGCGAGCAGCCCCGCGCCGCCTACCGCCAGCAGCCCCGCCATCCACACGCGCGCAAACGTCCGCATCGGCGATCTCCTCTGGTGTCCGGTCCCCGGGGGTCATTGGGCGGGCGGCCCGGCGACTTTCATCGGGCCCGGGTCCGCGCCCCCGGCGAGCAGCGCTTCCACCCGCTCGCGCGTCGGCAGCGACGGCAGCGCCCCGGCCTTCATGGTCGCGGCGGCCCCTGCCGCCGACGCGAACGCCACCGCCGCCTCGACCCGGCGCAGTTCCTCGGTCGATCGCGCCTCCGCCCGGCGGACGGCGCCCCACGCACCCGCCAACGCGCCGCAGAACGCATCGCCCGCGCCGGTCGCGTCCAGGCTCTTGACGTGCGGCGCGCCCAGCCGCCGCGGGCGACCCCGGTGCACCACGATGCTCCCGCCCGCGCCGAGCGTCAGGATCACCGTGGGCGCGCCGACTTCCGGCAGTCGCAACGCGATGCGCGCCGGGTCGATCGACGAATCCATGCCCACGACCCGCGCGCCCTCCGAGCGGTTCACCACCAGCACGTCCACCTCGCGCACCAGATCCGGCGGCAGCACCTTCGCCGGGGCGGCGTTCAAAATCACCGCCCGCCCCGCCTCGCGCGCCAGGTGGATCGCCCGACGCACCGCGACCAGCGGCACCTCCAACTGCGCCAGCAGCACGTCGCACCCGCGGATCTGCTCGCCCGCGCGGTCGATGTCCTCTTCCGACAGCCGCGCGTTCGCCCCCGGCGACACCACGATCGTGTTCTGCCCGCCCTCGGCCACCGTGATCATCGCCAGCCCGCTCGGCTCACCCGCGCGGACCGCCAGGCATCGCAGGTCCAGCCCCTCGCCCTCGAGCGACTGGCGGATCCGCTGCCCGTGCGAATCGTCGCCGATGCACGCGACCAGCGAGACGCCCGCCCCCAGACGGCGGGCCGCCACCGCCTGATTCGCACCCTTCCCGCCGGGAAACGTCCGGAACGCCGAACCCAGGATCGTCTCGCCCGGCGCGGGCAGCCGCGCGGTGCGCACCACCAGGTCCATGTTCGCGGATCCGACGACGCAGACCTGCATCGGCGGGGTCGGGTTGAACGCAGCGTCGTGCACCGGCGCGCAGTCTACCGCCGGTCGCCCCCGCCCGTGCGCCCGGCGCGGCCGTGCGAGCAGCGCCCGCTACGACAGGATCTCGAGCACCGTGAACGCCTTGGGCCCGCGCGGCAGCGTGACCCGCACCGTGTCGCCCACGCGCGTCTTGAGCAGCGCCTCGCCCAGCGGGCTGCTCGCGGTCACCTCGAAATAGTCCGCCGGCGGCGAGGCCGAGGACTCGCCCACGAGCTTGTACACGTCCTCGTCGCCCGAAGGTTCCTCGCGCAGGCGCACCAGCGACCCGAGGAACACGACGCCCTCGACCGCCTTGGCCATCTTCTCGTCCACCACCGAGACGTTCCGGAGTTTCTCTTCGAGGCGCCGGATCTCCGCCTCCTCCATGCCCTGCTGCTCGCGGGCGGCGTGGTAGTCGCCGTTCTCGCGCAGGTCCCCGTGCTCGCGCGCCTCGGCGATGCGCTTCGAAACCGCCGCGCGGTTCGCGACCAGCGTCGCCAGCCGGGTTTCGAGCACTTCCTTCTCAGCCTTCGTCACAAACTCCATGGCATTCTCCTGCCCCGGGCTCCGCCGTGCGAGCCCCGGGGCGTTCGGCGCGGCATTTAGGAATCTAGGCCGCGGCGGCGGGTCGGGCCAGTTGCGCCCCGCGCCGGGTGAATCCCGCAATCAGCCAGACGAGCGCCGCGACGACCGCCACCGCGCCGATCGTCCACCAGTGCACCGCGTCGACCCGCGCGGGCACGCCCGACCACGACTGGTCCCGAGTGATCTCCCACCCGCCTGTCACCGGCGATAGCATCCATCCCACCCGAGCGCCCGTGAGATTCCCCCCCGCGTTCCGCAAGACGTGCGCGCCCGCCGGGCCCACGCTCACGAGCGCGAGCACCGCCGCCACGAGCAGCGAGCGGCTGCGGACCGCGCCCGATCGCAGCGCGTCCAGGCAGAGCGCCAGCACCCCGCCCCACAGCAGCGCCCACGCCGTGAAATGCGCCGCCAGCGCCCCCGCGACGGACAGCGGCCACGCCGCCATCCAGGGCAGTGCCTGGGGCCACGCCAGGGCGTGCAGCGGCGCAGTGACGACGATGGTGTCCTGCCACGCCGCACGCACGGGCTGGCCGGGCGTCTCCTGGCTCAGGCGGAGCATCGGCCACAGCACGCCCACCCCGACCCCCGCGATCACAAGCAGCACCCGCGCCGACGCGCGGTAGACATCGGTCGCGATCAGGCCGAGCGACCCGCCCGCGCCCAGCGACACCACCGCCGCGCTGAACAGGAACACGATCCACAACGCCGCGAACGTCCTGGGTTCGCCCCGCCGGTGCGCCCATGGGTCGTGGCGCACGGGACGGACGTTGGACCGACGCCCCGGCGCGAAGTCGTCGTCCGCGGCGTACTGCTCGGGTGGGGCCGGCTCGGGTGGGGCCGGCTCGGGCGAATTCACCTCGGGCGCAGGCGGAATCGGCGCGCCCGACGCAGCGCCCCCCGACGTGTCGGCCTCCGGCGTGTCCATCGGCATCACGGTAGGGGCGCGATCGCGTCGGCCCCGGGCAGCGCGGGCATCGGCCCGCGTGGCGCGTCCCACGATCCGCGCTCGTGCCACAGCACGTACGCCCAGTTCACGCCCAGCAGGGCGAGCAGCGCCCACGTGACGCGCCGACGCACCGACTCGGGCACGGGCGGGTAGCGGCGTCCCAGCGTCGCCCGCCACGCGAGCCACAGCGGCGCCGCGATCAGGAAGCCCGTCATGAACGGGTTGAGCGCGATCGCGCCGGCAAAGTCAAACGAGGCCAGGTGCGCCACGGCCCGCGTCGAGCCGCACGTCGCGCACGGCATCCCCGTCGCCCGGCGGAAGAGACACAGCTGGATCGGCTCCCCGCCGCGACGACCGGCCTCGTACGCCATCGCCACAAACAGCAGCCACACCCCGGCGATCACCAGGAACGAGCGAACGCTGCCCTCACGCCGATGTGCGCCGGTCGTCGAACTCACGCGGCATTGTTGAACCGCGGGCGAAGATCCGCTCAGGGGCCGCCCGCGCCCACGGCCGCCGCTCCGCCAGCGACGACCATCATCAGCACCCAGATGCCCAGGATGACGAGGTTGAGGATCACCGACACCATGCCGAGGATCTTGCCGACCTGCGTGAGGCTGCGCCCGGCCGGGTCCATCTGACCGGCGTCGATCGCCTTCAGGTCTTCCTTGCCCCACATCCACGCGAGGATCCCGCAGATCACGCACACCACGAGCCCGAGGATGCCCATCACCAGCACCAGCGTGCCGCGGTGCGGGCGCATCATCGAGCCGGGGTTCATCGGCGGCGTACCGGACATCGGGGGCGGATACTGCGACATCGTGGCCTCCAGAGGTGTGTAACTCGTCCGAGACTATCAATCGGCACACGCCCCCGCAAACCTCCACACACATCCCGACCGACGGGTACGCTCCGGTGTGCCAGAGCCCACCACCTGGACCATCGAGCGATCGCCCCCGCGCCCCGCCGACGCCCACGCGCTCGTGCTCGACATCCTCCACGCCGTGCGCGACGCCGCCGACCCGGCCGTGGCCCTCGCCCGCCACTGGGTGACCCCCGCCCGTCCCACGCGCGTGCTCGCGATCGGCAAGGCGAGCGAACCCATGCTGCGCACGACGCTTGCGCTGCTCGCCGAGCCTCCCCGCGCGGCCTTGGCCGTCTGCCCGCTCGATCAACACCCGCACGTGGTGATTCCCGGCGCACGCGTCCTTCCCGGCGACCACCCGTACCCGACGCTGCGGAGCCTGGTCGCGGGCCTGGCGGTGCGCGAGTTCATCGACGACGCCGACGAGTCCGAGCAGGTCATCCTGCTGCTCTCGGGCGGCGCATCCTCGCTCGTCTGCCTGCCCGACGGCGCCCTCGAGGTCGCCGATGTCGCCGATGTCAACCGGCGTCTGCAGCTCGCGGGCGCGCCGATCGGCGACCTGAACACCGTGCGCAAGCACACCGAGCAGCTCAAGGGCGGGCGGCTTGCCGAGCGATGCCGCGCGTCCATCGAGGCCTACATCCTGTCCGACGTCATCGGCGACCGGCTCGACGTGATCGGGTCGGGCCCGGTCTCGCCAGACCCCACGACGTACGCCGACGCCATTCGCGTGCTCGAGCAGCGGGGCGTGTCGACGCACGCGCCGGCGGTCATGGCGCACCTGCACCGCGGGGCGGCGGGCGACATCCCCGAGACGCCCAAGCCCGGGCACGCGATCGTTTTCCGCGTCGGCGCCCGGATCATCGCGACGAACCGGACGGCCGTCGAGGCCGCCCGCGATCGTGCCGCGTCGCTGGGGTTCCACATCGCCGGGGTCCAGCACGCGCTCGAGGGCGAGGCGAGCGACGCGGGGCGCGCGCTGGCCGCCCGGGCGATCGCGCTCCGCGCCGCGGGCGCACCGACCCCGTGGGCGTGGATCGCCGGGGGCGAATGGACCGTCACCGTGCGCGAGGCGTCGGGCGTGGGCGGGCCCAGCCAGGAACTCGCGCTCGCCGCCGCGGGGGCGCTCGGCGCCGCTCCGGGCGCGGGCGTCACGCTGGGCGCGTTCTCGACCGACGGGCGAGACGGCCCGACCGACGCCGCGGGCGCGATCGTGGATTCCGACACGCCCGCCCGCGCCCGCGCACACGGGCTCGATCTCGCCGACGCCGTGGCGCGCCACGACACCCACCGCGCGCTCGACACGCTGGGCGGCGCGCTCCGCACCGGCCCGACGGGCACGAACGTCAACCACGTGGTCGTCATGCTGGGGTGGTGAGGCAGGCGCCGCGCGGGCCGTGCCCGCGAGACTCGGGCGGTACTGTTCCTTCCTCACGCCGGAGACGCCCATGTTCACCCGCGAGGACTCGCAGTTGATCGCCCGGTCGCTCGGGCACGCCGGCGCCCTGCTCGACGCCATCGACGCCCCGCGCGTGCTGCTCGTGCTCGACCGGGGCGTCGCCGACGCCACCGGCGCCGACGCCACGCTGCGGCGGAGCCTCGGCGGGCGAATCGTCGGCACCTTCACGGACTTCACGCCCAACCCGCGCTCCGACCAGGCGCTCGCCGCCGCCCGCGCCGCCATCGACCTCCGCGCCGACGCCCTCCTCGCGCTCGGGGGCGGCTCGTGCCTCGACGTCGCGAAAGTGGGGGCCCTGGGCGCCGGCATGCCCAACGAAGCCCCCGCCCTGGTGCGCGGCTCGCCCAACGCGCACGTCGCGCCCCGGCCCGTCGTCGCGATCCCCACCACCAGCGGCACGGGCAGCGAGGCCACCCACTTCGCCGCCATCTATGTCGACGGGCACAAGGTCTCCGTCGCGCACCCTGCCATGCGCCCCCGCGCGGTCGTGCTCGACGTGACGCTGCACATGGCCATGCCCGCGTCGATCGCCGCGGCGACCGGGCTCGACGCGCTCTGCCAGGCGGTCGAATCGCACTGGGCCTCGGGCGCCACCGACACTTCCCGCGCCCACGCCATGGACGCGCTCGCCCTCATCGCGCCCCACCTGGCGCCCAGCGTGCGCGGGCACGGCACAAAGGCGGCGCCCGTCGAGTCCACCGAGTTCCGGGCCCATCGCGAGGCGATGATGCTCGGCGCTCACCGCGCCGGGCGGGCGATCAACATCAGCAAGACCACCGCCTCGCACGCGCTGTCGTACGAGCTCACCACGCGATTCAACATCCCGCACGGGCTCGCCGTCGCTCTCACGCTCGGGCACGTCGCCGCGTTCAACGACCGCGTGTGCGACGCCGACTGCACGCACCCCGGGGGCCCGGAGGTGGCGCGGCGGTGCGTGCGCGAGGCATGCCGCACGCTCGAGGCGACGCCCGAAGAACTCGCCGCTCGCCTGCGCGATCTCTTGACCCAACTCGGGCAGCCGCCGACCCTCGCCGCCGCGGGCGTGCGGCGCGAGGCGCTCGCGCCGATGGCGGCCGCCGCCGACACGGTGCGCCTCTCGAACAACCCACGGCGCCTGACCGAGGCCGACGCGCTGTCCATCCTCACCGCCGCGTATTGACCGGGCCAGCCGGGCCGACCGGGCCGACCGGGCCGATTAGCCCTTTCCCGGCCAAAGAAAACGTTTACAATCAGCCTCCCCCCTCGCGCGCAGAACCACCCATGCACCACCTCCTCCGCCTCGCGGTCGTCCTGCTCCTCCTCGCCGCGGCGTTCGTCGCCCGCGCCGGCCCGCCCCGCGTCCTCGACGACTTCGAGGACCCCGCCCGGTGGACCGTCATTACCTCCGAGGGCGTCACGCTCCGCTTGCACCCCGACGAGGGCGCGCAAGGCCGCTGCCTCCGCCTCGACTACGAGTTCGTCACGGGCGCCGGGTACGGCCTCATCCAGCGTCCGCTCCCGATCGATCTGCCCGCCGACTACGAGTTCTCGTTCCGCGTGCGGGGCGTCGGGCCCTCCAACAACCTCGAGTTCAAACTGCTCGACCCCTCGGGCGACAGCGTCTGGTGGGTAAACCGCCGCGCGTTCGAGTGGCCCGCGGACTGGACCCGCATCGCGTATCGCACGCGCCACCTCGAGTTCGCGTGGGGGCCCTCCGCCGGCGCGCCGCTGACGCAGATGTCCAAGCTCGAGTTCGCCATCGCGAGCGCGTCGGGCGGCAAGGGCAGTGTGTGGCTCGACGAACTCACGTTCCGCGAGGTCCCGCCCGCCGGCCGGCCCACCGGGCCCCCCACGGCCCGGGCCTCCTCGCAGGCGTCGCCGAACGCATCGGCCGCGATGGCGATCGACGCCGACCCGCGCACGTCGTGGCGTTCCGCCGCGGGCGACGCCGACGAGACGCTCACGCTCCGCCTGGGCGCCACCACCGAGTTCAGCGCCGTGCAGATCGACTGGGACGACGACGCCCGCCCGAAGCGCGTCGGCGTCGAGACCTCCGACGACGGCGAAACCTGGTCCGTCCTCGCCGCGGAATCGGGCGTTCGCTCCGCACGCACGCTGCTCGTCGCGCCCGACTCGGCCGCGGCGTTCGTCCGCCTCACCATGCGCGGGCGCACCGGCGCGTCCCACGTCGGCGTGCGCGAGATCGTCCTGCGCGACCAGACGTTCGCACCAAACCCCAACGCCATGTTCGCCGCCCTCGCCGGCGAGGCCCCGCGCGGTCGCTACCCCCGCGCGTGCCTGAACGAGCAGGTCTACTGGACCGTCATCGGCGCGCCCGAGCACGGCGCCGAAGCGCTCGTCAGCGAAGACGGCTCGATCGAGCTCGGCAAGCGAGGCGTCAGCCTCGAGCCGTTCATCGCCGTCGGCGAATCCCTCCTCACGTGGGCCGACGCCCGCACGGAGCAGCGACTCGCCGACGACGCCCTGCCCATCCCGACCGTCGTCCGCCGGCACGACGGGCTCGACCTCAGCGTGACGGCGTTCGTCGACGGCGCGGGCGATGCCGCCACCACCGTCGCGCTCTACGCCGTCACAAACACGAGCGACGCGCCGATCGCCGGGCGGCTCCATGTCGCGCTGCGTCCGTTCCAGGTCAATCCGCCCTGGCAGCGCCTGAACTTCGAGGGCGGCTTCTCGCCCATCCGCACCATCCGCGCCGACGCCCGGTCGATCACGGTGAACGACGCCACGACCGTGACCGCGCTGACGCGCCCCGACCGGCTCAGTGCGGTCGCGTTCGGCTCGAGCGACATCGTCGCCGATCTGGCTTCGGGCGACTACCCGTCCGCGCCCACCGCGGCCGACGCCGGCGGCCTCGCCTCGGGCGTCATGACGTTCGACTTCGAACTCGCCCCCGGCGGCACGCGCGAGGTCGTCCTCGTCTGCCCGCTGGTGCCCGGCGCCGCCCCCCCGACCGCCGATCGCGTCGACGCCCCCGCGTGGGCCCGATCCCGGCTCGCCGCCGTGGCCGACGCGTGGCGCACGCGCGTCTCGACGGTGCAACTCACCCTGCCCGAGCCCGACGCCTGGGTCGACCGCGCGCTCCGTAGCCAGCTCGCGTACATCCTCATCAACCGCGACGGCCCGGCCATCCAGCCCGGATCGCGCTCCTACGAACGCTCGTGGGCGCGCGACGGCTCGCTCACCTCCGCCGCCCTGCTCTCCTGCGGCGTGCGCGACGAGGTCCGCACCTGGATCGACTGGTACGCCTCGCACCAGTTCGAGAGCGGCAAGATCCCGTGCGTGGTGGATGCGCGCGGGCCCGACCCCGTGCCCGAGCACGACAGCCACGGCGAGTACATCTGGGCCGTCGCGCACTACTACCGATACACCCGCGACACCGAGTTCCTCGCGGCCCACTGGCCCCGCGTGCAGAAGGCCGCCGCGTACATCGGGTCGCTGCGTGCGCAGCGCATGACCCCCGAGTACCAGCAGGGCGAGAAGCGCCGCTTCTACGGGCTCGTGCCCGAGTCCATCAGCCACGAGGGGTACTCGGCCAAGCCCATGCACTCGCACTGGGACAACTTCTTCTGCGTGCTGGGGCTGCGCGAGGCGTCGTTCATTGCGCGCGAGATGGGCGACGGGCCGGCCGAGGCGGCGCTGGCCGCGCAGGCCGCCGACATGCGCCGGTGCCTCTACGACTCCATCCGCCTGACGACGCGCGAGAAGAACCTCACGTACATCCCCGGCTGCGTCGAGCTCTACGACTTTGATTCCACGTCCACCACGATCGCGCTCTTCCCCTGCGACGACGGCGCCCACGCGCCGCAAGACCTCCTGCGGGGCACGTTCGACAAGTACTGGGACTTCTTCACCGCCCGCGCCGCGCCCGGCGCGACATGGGATGCCTATACGCCCTACGAACTCCGCCACGTCGGCACGTACGTGCGCCTGGGGCAGCCCGAGCGCGCGATCGCCGCCCTGCGCTGGTTCCACGGGCACATGCGGCCCGCGGGCTGGAACCACTGGGCCGAGGTCGTCTTCCGCGAGGCGCGCACGCCCAAGTTCATCGGCGACATGCCGCACACCTGGGTGGGGTCAGACTTCGTCAACGCGGTGCTCTCGATCTTCGTGCACGAGCAGGACGACGCGTGCGTCGTCTTCGGGGGCGTCATCGCCGAGTGGCTCGGCGCGCCCGGCGGCGTGGCGTTCCGGAACATCACGCTGCCCGGCGGCACGCTCTCGGGCTCGATGCGCCGCGACGCCGCGCGCGTGATCGTCACGCTCGAGGGCGACGCCACGATCCCGCCGGGCGGGTTCATCGTGCGTCGCCCGCCCGGCGCCCTGGGAAATGACGCCACCGTGCGGAGCCTGCCCGCGACGGTGATGTTCGACGTCGCGCCCTGAAATCGCGTCCCGCCCGCCGTACGCTCGCCCTTCCCGCCCAGCGGGGAACGCGCAAGGAGAGTGCCTCGATGTCGTTTCCGCCGGATTTCGTGTGGGGTGTCGCCGCATCCGCCTATCAGATCGAGGGCGCCGTCGCCGCCGACGGGCGGGGGAAGTCCATCTGGGACACCTTCTGCCGCACGCCGGGCGCCGTCTTTCAGGGGCACACGGGCGACGTCGCCTGCGACCACTACAACCGCGTCGAGGAAGACGTCCGCCTCATCCGCGACATCGGCGCCCGCGCGTACCGCTTCAGCATCGCCTGGCCACGCGTCATGCCCGACGGCGTCGGCCCGGTGAACGCCAAGGGCCTCGCGTTCTACGACCGCCTGGTCGACACGCTGCTCGCCGCCGGGATCACGCCGTACGTCACGCTCTTCCATTGGGACTACCCCGAAGCGCTCTACCACCGGGGCGGGTGGCTGAATCGCGACAGCGCCGCCTGGTTCGCCGACTACACGCATGCCGTGGTGCACGCGCTGTCCGACCGCGTCGCGCACTGGATGACGCTCAACGAGCCGCAGGTCTTCCTGAAGTTCGGTCACGCCGACGGCACGAACGCGCCCGGGCTCAAGCTGCCCCTGTCCGAGCAACTCCTCGCCACGCACCACGTGCTCCTGGCGCACGGGCGCGGGATGCAGGCGCTCCGCGCCGCCGCCCGCCAGCCCCTGAAGGCCGGCTGGGCCTGCGTCTGCGTCGTGAAGTACCCGCAGTCGCCCGCGGACATCGACGCCGCCCGCGCGGGCACCTGCGGCGTGCTCGAGCCCCACCTCTGGAACAACACCTGGTACAACGACCCGGCCTTCACCGGCGAATACCCCGCCGACGGGCTCCGCCTGTTCGGCGCCGCCATGCCCAAGGTCGACCCCGCCGACATGGCGATCATCCGCCAGCCGATGGACTTCCTCGGCATCAACATCTACGAGGGCCAGCCCGTCCGCGCCGCCGCCCCGAGCGCCGGCGGCCCGCCCGGTGCGCCCGTCGCGTGCGTCCGCCCGCCCGGGTTCCCCACGACCGCGTTCCACTGGCCCGTCGAGCCCGAGAGCCTCTACTGGGGACCGCGTTTCATGCACGAGCGGTACAACGTGCCCATCTACATCACCGAGAACGGCCTGTCGAACAACGACTGGGTCTCGCTCGACGGCCAGGTCCACGACCCCCAGCGCATCGACTTCACCCGGCGATACCTGCTCGCCCTCCGCCGCGCCCGCGCCGACGGCGTCGACGTCCGGGGCTATTTCCACTGGTCGCTCATGGACAACTTCGAGTGGTCCGCCGGCTACCGCGAGCGCTTCGGGCTCGTGCACGTCGACTACGCCACCCAGACGCGCACGCCCAAGGATTCCGCCCGCTGGTACCGCTCGGTCATCGAGCGCAACGCCGAGAATCTCTAGCCTCAGGCCCCCGGCGCCGGGCTGCTGCTCTCGCGCACGACCAGGCTCGTGGGCAGTCGCACGCAGGTGGTCTCGGCTCCCGCGCTCTCCACCCGGCGCACGAGCAGGCGGATCGCCGCGGCGCCGACTTCCGCCATCGGCACGCGCACCGCCGACAGGCGCGGACGCAGCAGCGTCGTGAGGCGCGTGTCATCGAACCCGATCAGGCGCATGCGCTCGGGCACGCCGATCCCCGCGTCCGACGCGGCACGCATGATGCCGATGGCGATCTCGTCGTTCCCCGCCAGCACGCCCGTCAGCCCCTCCGGCCCCGCGCGTCCCAGCCCCTCCACCCACCGCCGCCCCCATTCCTCCGTGTACGCGCCGAAGGCCACCTGGTCGGCGCGGGGCGTGTGCCCGGCGCGCTCCAGCGCCTCCACGAACGCGCGGGCGCGCTGCTGCGTGTCGAAGTTCTCCTGGGGCCCGCCCACGAAGTACAGCCGGGCCGCGGGCGTCGAGCGCAGCAGGTGCTCCGCCGCCTCGCGCGTGCCGGGCACGTTGTCGATCACCACGCTGTCGATGCCCCGGTTCGCCAGGTCGGTGTCCAGGATCACCGTCGGCAGCATCATGTCCCGCGCCGCCCGCAGCACGTCGCCGTCCGATTCGGTGATCATCACCGCCAGCCCGTCGATCAGCCCGAACGCGAGCCCGCCCTGCCCGTTGGGACGCCCTCCGATCGAGTGCTCCGACGACACCAGCAGGCAGTACCCGAGCTTGCGCGCCTCGCCGTCGGCCCCGCGCAGCAGTTCCGAGTAGAACTCGCCGTGCAGGTCCGGCAGCGCGATCCCCAGCACGCGGCTCGCCCGCGTCACCAGCCCCTGCGCGAACGGGTTGGGCGCATACCCGATCTGCCGGATCACCGCCTGCACACGGGCCGCCGTCTTCGGCGAGACCAGGTGCGGGTTGTTCATCACGCGGCTCACCGTCGCGATCGACACCCGCGCCGCCGTCGCCACGTCGTGGATCGACACCGGGCCCCGCGGCGGCGGGTGGTCCGCCGCTTCGCCGTCGTCGGTGTCGCGTCTGGTGTTCGGCCTGGCCATGAAGGACTGATGGTACATGACCGGGTCCTCAGAGCAATGACTTGCGGGAAGTCGCCGGGGCCATTATGCTGAAAGCGTTTACACGACGCAACCCCGCTCGCCCGCCCCGCGCACCCCAGCCCAGGAGATCACCGTGCGCTCGATGCTCCGCCCAGCCCTCGTGCTCCTGGCGCCCTCGCTCGTGCTCGCCGCGGCGTGCGGAGAGCCCGCGTCCTCCGGCCCGGCACCCTCCGCCCCCGAGCCTTCTGCCCCCGCGCCCCAGCCTGCGCCGTCCACCAAGCCCGCCGATCTCGTGATCGCCGCCCCGGCCGACACGCCGCGCCCGCCGTTCGAGTTCGCGCCCGACGACGAGGCCTTCCTCGACGAGGTGCAGCGCAGCGCGTTCGACTTCTTCTGGAAGGCCGGGGACGCCTTCCCGCCCGCCGGCATGGCCCCCGACCGCACCAGCAAGCCCACCGTCAGCGTCGCCGGCGTGGGCTTCCAGTTGTCGGCCCTGTGCATCGGCGCCGAGCGCGGCTGGGTGACGCGCGACCAGGCGGCCGCCCGCGCCGAGAGCATCCTCCGCGCCCTCGCCGCCAACCCGGCCAACCGCAAGGGCGGGTTGTTCTACCACTTCATCGACCCCGCCACCGCCGGCCAGCCGACCGAGGCCTACGAGCACGTTGTCAGCACCATCGACTCCGCGCTCCTCTTCGCCGGCATCCTCACCGCCTCGCAGTACTTCGGCGGCCCCGTCCGCGAACTCGGCGACGCCCTCTTCCGCGACGCCGACTGGACCTTCTTCATCTCCGACGGCGAGGACCCGCTCGCCAAGGGCTACCTCTCCCTCGGCTGGAAGCCCGACGACATCGCCAGCCCCACGGGGCCGGGCAAGTTGCTCCCCTACGCCTGGATCGACAGCGGCGACGAGCACCGCCTCGTCACATTCCTCGCCGTCTGCGCGCCCGAAGAGGCGCGTCGCGTCGACCCGGCGCTCTACTACCGCCTGCGCCGCCAGCTCGGCGCGCACGGCGACACCGGCCCGATGGTCTGGTTCCCCTGGTCGGGCGCGCTCTTCACGAACTTCTTCGCGCACTGCTGGATCGACTACGCCGGCATGGGCCCCGACACGCCCCGCGCGTTCGGCATTCCCAATCGCTCGAGCGTTGACTGGTGGGAGAACAGCCGCCGCGCCGTCCGCCTCCACCGCCTGAAGGCCATCGAGAATCCCAAGAAGGTTCCCACCCTGGGCATCAACGCCTGGGGACTCACGGCGTCCGATGTCGAAGGCGGGTACGGCGTGCCGGGCGTCTTCCCCGAGCCCTTCCCCATGCCCGGCGCCATCCCGCAGATTGACTACCCCCTCTACGAGCCCACCGACAACTACGGCGACGGCACCATCGCGCCGTACGGCGCCGGCTCGTGCGTCATGTTCGAGCCCGACGCCGCCATCGCCGCGCTCCGCCATTACCGGGGCCTCACCGCGTCCGACGGCTCCCCGCTCGTCTGGCGCGACCCGGCCTCGGGCGGGTACGGCTTCCTCGACGCGTTCAACCTCGGCACCGGCTGGGTCGGCTCGGACTACCTCGCCATCGACCAGGGCCCGCTGCTGCTCGCCATCGAGAACGCCCGCTCGGGCCTCATCTGGCGCATCTTCCACGAGCACCCGTTCGTCAAGGACGGCTGCGCGCGCCTCAAGCTCGACCCCGCGCACGCCCGTCGCCCCACGCCCCCCTGATGCGCTCCGCGCCGGTACGCTGTCGATCCTCTCATGGCCAGCATCAGCATCCGCAACATCCGCAAGCTCTACGCCGGAAAGGTCGAGGCCGTCGCCGAGTTCTCGCTCGAGATCGCCGACGGCGAGTTCATCGTGCTCGTCGGGCCCTCGGGCTGCGGCAAGTCCACCGTCCTGCGCATGATCGCCGGGCTGGAGGACTGCTCCGCGGGCGACATCGCCATCGACGGGCGCGTCGTCACCGATGTCGAGCCCAAGGACCGCGACATCGCCATGGTCTTCCAGAACTACGCCCTCTACCCGCACATGACGGTCCGCAAGAACATGGGCTTCGCGCTGCGCCTGCGGGGCCTCTCGCGCGACGACGTCGACCGGCGCGTCCGACAGGTCGCCGACACGCTCGGCATCGCCGAGCTGCTCGACCGCCGCCCGGGCGAACTCTCCGGCGGGCAGCGCCAGCGCGTCGCCGTCGGGCGTGCGATCGTGCGCGAGCCCAAGGCGTTCCTGTTCGATGAGCCGCTCTCGAACCTCGACGCGCGCCTGCGCGTCCGCACCCGCGCCGAGCTGCGCTCGCTGCACCAGCGCCTCCGCACCACCTCGATCTACGTCACGCACGACCAGGAAGAGGCGATGACGCTCGGCGACCGCATCGTCGTCATGAGCAAGGGGCTCGTGCGCCAGGTCGGCACCCCGCTGGACGTGTACAACTTCCCCGGCGACCGCTTCGTCGCGGGGTTCGTCGGCACGCCCCCGATGAACTTCCTCGAGGGCACCCTCTCCCGCGGCGCGGGCGAACTCTGGTTCACCGAGCACGCCGCCGGCCCGCCCGCACAGGCCGACGCCCCGCCCGTGCGGCTGCGGGCGTCGCCCGCGCACGAGACGCACCTCGCCCCGCACGTCGGGAAGCCGGTCATTCTCGGACTTCGCCCTCAACTCTTCCGTCTGGACGCCGGCGCCGGCGCGCCAGACGCCGTTCGTCTCCCGGTGCGCGTCGTCGAGACGCTGGGGGATTGCATGGACATCCACTGCCGGCGTGCGGAACAAGGCCTGGTCGCGCGGGTGCCCGCCGGCCCGACGGTTCGGGCCGGCGACTTCGCGGCGCTCCTCCCCGACATGACGCACGCCCGCTGGTTCGAGCCCGGCGAGTTTGGTCGCGCGCTGGTGCAGGGTTGACGCGAAGGGCGGCAGGCCGCGTGTTCGGTTCGCCCGATGTTCGTGAGGATCGCGCGAGGAAAACCGCAAGAAATGGGCTTGACGCGGGGCGCAAAAACGAGACAATGAAAGCCTTTACATGATCCGCGACAGCGGGTCGGAGAGAGCCCGCGGCGTACCGGGAGCGTGTCCCGCCACGCGGATCGAGTTACGAAAGAAAGAGGAGACGAGACATGAAAGCAGTGGCAATGGGCGCGTCGGCATTCGTTCTGCTGATGGCCGCTGGCACCGCGGTCGCCCAGATCTCGAGCATCAACGCGCTGAACTTCAACGCGTACGAGAACTTCCGCAACCCCGGCTCCGTGCTCCCCAGCAACCTCTCGCTGAACGGGACCGCCATTCCCAACGCGTACAACCAGAACGTTCCCACCTCGCTCGGTGGCAACCACGTCGTCCGCGAGGTGTACGCGCAGGGCACCGGCGGGTTCGCCAACCGGCACGTCGCCTGGTTCAGCAACGACGGCGGCAACAGCCCCTACGCCCTCCAGGACGGCGAGTCCTTCCGCGCCAGCGCCTGCTTCACCATCGACCTCCCCTCCGGCTACCCCAGCGGCATCGGCGCCTCGCACAACAGCGAGACCGGCTTCTGGATCAACAACCCCCGCGTCAACGAGCAGGGCGTCTCCTTCATCGATGAAGGCGGCGTGTGGCTCATCACCAACGGCACCTCCTTCAGCGGCGGCGCCGGCATGGACTTCAACCTCTTCGGCGAGGGCGGCTTCCCCAACCCCAACAGCCCCCCGATCGTCTTCCCCGGTGACACCATCGAAGTCGCCTACGAGTACTTCTACCCGCAGGCCCCCGGCGCCCGCGCCCGCTACCGCGCCACCGTCAACAACATCACCCGCGGCATCTTCATGGACTCCGGCTACAAGAACTTCAACCCCATCCCCGGCAGCAACGAGGTCGGCCTCAACCCCGGCGCTACCTTCGGCTTCCGCGTGCAGAACCAGATCTTCCCCCTCATCGAGACCGACATCTCCACCAACATCTTCAACGTCAACATCGTTCCGGCTCCCGGCGCCGCGGCCCTCCTCGGGCTCGGCGGGCTCGTCGCCCTCCGCCGTCGCCGCTGATCACCCCCGGTTCGAATGACTCCTCGCGCCGGCCCCTCTCCGGGGGCCGGCGTTTTTTTCTCTCTGCACTTGTTCCGTGTTCTCGCAGCCCTTGACAGCCAACCCGCGGATAGAGACCATGGAAGCGTTTACATCCGGCCCCCCGCGCTCCGCACTCGCCGCGCCGGACAGGACCCAGGCCATGCTCGCCAACCAGTTCGGTCACTTCGATTCCTCCGGCCGACGCTTCGTCATCACCGACCCGGCCACGCCCATGCCCTGGGTCAACGTCATCTGCAACGGCCGCTACGGGCTCGTCATCAGCCAGAACGGCGGCGGCTTCTCCTGGTTCGACGACGCCCAGCACAACGTCCTCTCCCGCTGGGAGATGGACCTCGTCCGCGACGTCTCCGGCAAGTTCCTCTACATCTCCGACCTCGACTCCGGCGCCATCTGGTCCGTCGCCCCCGCGCCCTGCTCCACACGCCACGACGCCTACCTCTGCACCCACGAGCCCGGCCTCACCACCTTCACCACCGCGGCTCACTCCATCCGCGCCGTCTGGTCTCTCGCCGTCGCGCCTGATGACCCCGTCGAGGTCTGGAACGTCACCCTCACCAACCTCGGCGACCGCCCCCGGCACTTGCGCCTGTCGTCCTACTTCGAGTGGTGCTGCGGCGTCGCGCCCGACACCAAGCGCGAGTTCCACCGCCTCTTCCTCTCCACCCGCTACGACTCCGGCCGGGCCGCCATCCTCGCCACCAAGACGATGTGGGACATCCCCGATCGCACCGAGAAGGACCACTGGAACCGCGAGTGGCCCTACGTGGCGGCCCACGCCATCTGCAACGCGCCCTTCTCCCGCCGCTTCGCCATCGCCGACAAGGCCCTGTTCATCGGGCGCCGCGGATCGACCGCCGCCCCCGTCGCGCTCCGCGCCGACGTGCCCGAGCGCGCCGGCTTCGGCCGCTTCGGCGACGCCTGCGCCGCGCTGGGGGGCGATCTCACGCTCGAGCCGGGACGATCCGTCTCGTTCCAGTACCTGCTCGCCATCGCGCCCGACGAGCCCGGCGTGCTCGCGCTCGTCGACCGCTTCTCGGGGGCCAAGGCAGCGCAGGATGTCCCGCGGGCCGCGTCCGACGCATGGCAGACGCGACTCGCGCCCGCGCGCGTCGAGTCCGCCCGCCCGGACTTCGACCTCATGAACTCCACGTGGCTGCCCTACCAGGCCATCAGCGGGCGGCTGTGGGGGCGCACCGGCTACTACCAGCAGTCCGGCGCCCGTGGCTTTCGCGATCAACTCCAGGACAGCCAGGTCTGGCTTCCCATGGAGCCCTCGCGCACGCTCGATCAACTGTTGCTGCACGCCACCCGCCAGTTCGCCGACGGCACCGTCAACCACTGGTGGCACGCCCTCGCCGACTTCGGCAACCACACCGCGTGCAGCGACGACTACCTCTGGCTCGCCTTCGTCACCGCGTCGTACCTGCGCGAGACCGGCGACTTCGCCGCGCTCGAGCGCACCGCGCCCTTCCGCGACGACCCCGCGCCCGCCACGCTCCTCGAGCACTGCCGGCGCGCGATCGCCCGCACCACGCAGCGCCTCAGCCCGCGGGGCCTCCCCCTCATCGGGTCGTGCGACTGGAACGACGGGCTCTCCGCGATGGGCGTCGACGGCAAGGGCGAGAGCGTCTGGCTCGGCTTCTTCTTCTGCACCATCCTCCGCGAGTGGGAACGCATCTACACCGAACTCGGACGCCCGAACGACGCCCAGGAATGCTCGGTCCGGCGCGTCGCCATGGCCAACGCCATCAATCAGCACGCCTGGGACGGCGCGTGGTACCGCTACGGCACGAAGGACAGCGGCGAGTGGATCGGCTCCGCCGATTGCACCGAAGGACGCATCCATCTCAACGCCCAGACCTGGGCCATTCTCTCCGGCGTCGCCACCCCCGAGCGCGCCAAGATCGCGTGGGAATCGGTCCGCAAGCACCTGCTCTCGCCCTTCGGCCCGCTCCTGCTCGCCCCCGCGTACGTGACGCCCGACCCCACCATCGGCTACATCACGCGCTACGCCCCGGGCTGTCGCGAGAACGGCGGGGTGTACATGCACGCCGCCACCTGGGCCCTGTGGACCGCGGCCCACGTCGGCGACGTCGCCTCGGTCGCGCGCATCTGGGACAGCATCTCGCCCCCGTGGCGCGGCCAGCGCGCCGACGAGTACTGGGCAGAGCCCTACGTCGTCCCGGGAAATGTGGACGGCCCGGCGTCGGACCTTCCCGGGCGCGCCGGCTGGACCTGGTACACCGGCAGCGCCGCCTGGCTGCAGCGCATCTGCTTCGAGTCGGTGCTCGGCGTCCGCCCGACGTGGGACGGCCTGACGATCGACCCGTCGCCCATCCCCGAGCTCGGCGACGTCCGTTTCACACGCCTGTGGCGCGGCGTGCCCATCACGGTGCGGTTCAACGCGATGGACTTCCTTCCGGGACGGCGCGCCCGTCTCGTGGTGAACGGCCAGCCGCACGAGGGCCTGGTCCTGTCCGCCGCCGACGTGCGGGACGCCGGCGCCGACGGCATCGATGTCGAGGTACGCTGGAGCGGAGCGACCGCCGCCCAGCCCGCGTCCGCACTTTCCGGAGAACTCAGGCCATGAACGAGCACACTCCCCTGCGTCGCGTCCGGGCCGCACGCCGCCGTGCGTTCACCCTCATCGAGCTCCTGGTCGTCATCGCGATCATCGCCCTGCTCATCAGCCTGCTGCTCCCTTCGCTGGGCAACGCCCGGCGCACCGCCTGGACCGTCGTTTGCCAGAGCAACCTCCGCCAGATCGGCATCGCCACCCAGGGCTACCTCGACGACCAGCGTGATCCGCAGTTTCTGAACCTGCAGGGTGGCCCGTTCCCGCAGTTCTTCTACCACGTCGGTGTCGTCGACACGCTCCAGCCCTACATGTCGTACGGCGGGAACAAACCGTTCGATTGCCCCGGCGCGAAAGGACGCTCGAGCGTCCGCGACCCGATCAACATCGCGTACCTGCAGTCGGGCCTGCGCATCTTCACGCTCCCGCTGCTGGATCCCACCGCGCCGGTCGAGAAGTACACCGAGTACTTCTTCAACGATTCGATCGTGCCCGACCCTTCCGCGGCGAACAACCAGCTCTTCCGCTATCCGTGGGGCGTGTCGAAGCAGAAGATCCGCCTCATCCGCAACCCGCAGTGGGTGGTGTGGGCCACCGACGCGCTCGACGAGTACCCCCGCCACGCCGCGAAGGGGAACAACGGCACCACCAACGCGGGCAAGAACAACTTCCTCTTCGGCGACAACGCCGTCAAACTCATCGACTACGTGGACTATCAGGAAGGCACCGACCCCGCGGGCGCGCCCGCGCCGTTCTACAACTGGGGACATCTGTACTATCGCTGATCGCCAATCTCCGGAGGTCGCATGTTCAACAAGATCCGCGATCTGCTCGACAAGGCTCCCTGGCTGGGGTGGGTCTTCGCCGCGGTCCTGCTCGCCGTGAGCGTGGTGATCTACCAGCGCGGGCAGGGCGGCACTGATCCGTACAGCCCCGAGCGCATGCGCGAGACGGTGACGATCCGTTTCACCGACACCGAGGACGAGATCGAGATGACCCGCGGGCAGATGGACAAGGAACTGCGCCAGCGCGGGGCGAGCCTCAACCCCAACGAGGGCATCATCAACCCCAAGACCGGCAAGCCGACGGGGTTCCTGTTCAACAAGGCCGAGTGGGAGCAGATGATCACCCGCATCAACGCCGAGAAGGCCGCCGTCCGCAGCGCCGCGGCTGGCAGAGAATCCGCGAAGAAGCCCTCCGTGGCGCCGCGCCAGGAGGTCTCGCCCGAAGAGGCGGCCAAGCTCCTCGAGGCCGCCAAGCAGCAAGAGAAGAAGTAGCCGCCGCATGACGAGCGCGGGCGAGATCACGCGACGGGGCGCGCTGGGCCTCATGGCCGCGGGCGGCGCGGGCTTTCTGGTCTTCGGCCCGCGGGGCCAGCGCGCCGACACGCGCGGGCGCATCGTCCTGGACTACTGGGAGAAGTGGACCCGCCACGAGGGCGACGCGATGATGCGCGTCGTCGACGCGTTCAACCAGTCGCAGTCGCGCATCTTCGTCCGCTACCTCATCACCGCCGACATCGGCCAGAAGTCCCTCGTCGCCATCGCCGGCGGCGCGCCCCCGGACCTCATCGGGCTCTACGCCTACAACGTCCCCCCCTACGCCGAGAGCAACGCGCTGATGTCATTCGACGACCTCGCCCCCGCGTTCGGCCTTTCGCTCGGGCAGTACGCCCCGGGCGTGCGCCAGGTGATGCAGCACCGGGGGCGATGGTGGGCGAGCGTCAACACCGCCGGCTCGGTCGCGCTCTATTACAACAAGCGCGCCTTCCGCGAGGTCGGCCTCGACCCCGATCGCCCGCCGACGACCCTCCCCGAACTCGACGACGCGCACCGGCGGCTCGTGAAGGCCCGCGACAAAGGCCCGCTCGAACGCGTCGGGTTCTTCCACCCCGAGCCCGGCTGGTGGAGCTGGCTCTGGGCGTACCACTTCGGCGGGTCGATCTACGACGCGCAGGCCGACCGCTCGCTGGTCGACTCTCCCGAGAACCACGCCGCCATGGCCTGGATGCAGTCGTACGCGCGCGACCTGGGCCCCGACCGCTGCAAGGCGTTCAAGGAGTCCTTCGGCAACTACTTCACCCCCGAGAACCCGTTCCTCACCGGCAAGGTCGCGATGATCATCCAGGGCCCGTGGCTGGCGAACCTCGTCACCGCGTTCGCGCCCGATTTCGACTACGGCGTCGCGCCCTTCCCCGTCGCGCCGGGCCTCTCTGACCCCGCGGCCCCCGTCGGGCTCATCGACACCGACGTCCTCGTCATCCCCCGCGGCGCACGCCACCCCGAGGCCAGCATGGAGTTCGTCGCCTGGACCCAGCGCCAGGACATGACCGAACTGCTCGCGAGCGCTCACTGCAAGCCCAGCCCGCTCGCCTCCACCAGCCCCGCCTTCCGCGCGACCCACCCGAACCGCGGCATCGGCGTGCACTACGACATCTTCCAGAGCCCGCGCGCGTTCGTGCCTCCCCAGACCCGCGCGTGGCAGCAGTTCAAGGACGAGGTCGACACCATGGTGCAGCGTCTGTGGCGTCTGGAGGTCTCGCCCGAGGCCGCCCTGCCGCCCCTGGAGCGCCGCACGCAGGGGTTCATCGACCGGGCCGCCGAGGAACGCCGCCGGCGCGGGGGCGCGTCATGACCGCCCCGCGCGCGCGTGCCGCCCGCCGCGACCGGCGCGCGATCCTCACGGGCCTGGCCTGGACCAGCCCCTGGCTGTTCGGCGCGTCGCTGTTCATGTTCCTGCCGATGGCGCTGAGCCTGTGGTACTCGTTCACCGACTACCCGCTCATCGAGGAGCCGATCTGGACGGGCACGAGCAACTACGCCCGCATGCCCGATGATCCCACGTTCCGGCGCGTGGTGTGGAACACCGCCGTCTACAGCGCGATCTCGATCCCCGCGTGCACGGTGCTGAGCCTCGTCCTCGCCGCGCTGCTCAGCATGCGCATCCGGCTGGCGCGGTTCTTCCAGGCGTGCATCTTCGTGCCGACGCTCGTCCCGCTCGTGGCCTCGGCGATGGTCTGGATGTGGCTGTTCAACGGCGAGTTCGGGCTCATCAACCGGCTGCTCGCGCTGGTGGGCGTCCGCGGGCCCACGTGGCTGGTGGATCAGCAGTGGGTGCTGCCCAGCCTGGTCGTCATGAGCCTGTGGAGCGTGGGGCAGTCGGTGGTCATCTACATCGCGGCCATCCACGAGGTGCCCCGCCAGCTCTACGAGGCCGCCGTGCTCGACGGCATGTCGCCCCTGCGGCGCTTCTTCCACGTCACGCTCCCGATGATCTCGCCGGCGATCCTCTTCAACGTGATCGTCATGCTCATCAACACCGTGCAGATCTTCGCGGTGCCGTACGTGATGTTCAAACGCCCCGACGGGCAGAACCCCGCCGGGCACTTCTACACGATGTACCTCTACGAGAACGCGTTCGTCTACGGGCAGATGGGGTACGCGTGCGCGATGGCGTGGCTCCAGCTGCTCGTCATCCTCGCGCTCACCGCCGTCATGTTCATCGGCGGGCGCCGCCTCGTGTACTATCGGGGGGGCTGATCCGCATGACCACCGACGCACCCCGCTCGCCCGTCGCCCACGCCCTGCTGTACGTGCTGCTCGCGAGCGTCGCGCTCACGTTCGTCATGCCCCTGGTCTGGATGATCGCGACATCGGTGAAGCCCGAGTCCCAGGCCGCCTCGCAGCGCATCACGCTGCTGCCCGATCCCGCCTCGTCGCTGCCCGGGGTGGCGCAGGAGAACTACGCCCGCGTCTGGAACGATCGCGCCGTCGAGTTCCCGCTCTACCTCCGCAACACGCTCATCGTCGCCGTGCTCTCGGTGGTCGGCATGACGTTCAGCAGCGCCGCCGTCGCGTACGGCCTTTCGCGCGTCCGCTGGCGCGGGCGCGGCGCGGTCATGGCCCTCGTCCTCGCCACCATGATGATCCCTTTCCCCGTCATCATGGCCCCGCTCTACGTCGTCTTCCGGGGCATCGATCAGACCATGGAGTCCGTCGGGCTGCTCCCGCGCTTCGAGAGCCTCCGCATGATCGGCTCGCTCAAGCCCCTGTGGGTGCCCGCGTGGTTCGGCGGCGCGTTCAACATCTTCCTGCTCCGCCAGTTCTACATGGGCCTGCCGCGCGAACTCGACGAGGCCGCCCGTATCGACGGATGCTCGCACTGGCGCATCTTCTGGACGATCATCCTCCCGCTGAGCCGCCCGGCGCTCGCGGTGGTCGCCCTGTTTCATTTCATCTACGTGTGGAACGACTTCGTCGGCCCGCTCATCTTCCTGACCGACCGCGACCAGTTCACGCTGGCGCTGGGCCTGCAGTTGTACCAGGGGCAGGCCGGCAACACCCCGTGGAATCTCTTGATGGCCGCGAGCACGCTCGTGGTGGCACCCGTGCTGCTGCTGTTCATGGTGACGCAGCGGACGCTGGTGGGGGGGATCGCGTCCGCGGGTCTCAAGGACTGAAGCGCGATGTTCTGGGACCCGCTGGAATTGCCTTGACGGCGCCGCGACATCGGGTTAGGTTGAAAACGTTTTCGGCTCCGCCGTGGCGCGCCGGCGTCGCTGGCCGCGTCATCATCCATCCGTGACTCTGTCCTGTTCCCCGGAGGGTTCAATGAAGTTCGCCGTCGCCTTCTGTGCCGGGCTCGCCCTGGCGTCCGCCGCGTCCGCCCAGACCTCCGAACTCCGCAACCCGGGCTTCGAGTTCCCCTGCGGCATCTGCAACAACGCCCCCTTCGCCGAGGGCTGGGCCAGCCCGGGCAACAGCACCCTCGCGCGCCGCCGCTGGATCGGCGATGGCCAGACCCCCGAGTTCTTCCCCGTCGGCACGCCCAACGCCCTCACGCCCCGCACCGGCGAGTCCGTCATCTCCATCAGCACCACCGGCTCGGGGTTCTACGGCGTCACCACCGACTCCGTGAACTTCTGCGCCTGCCGCCCCGAGTGCCAGACGTGCGACCTCGTGTGCGCCCTCCAGCCCGCCCCGTGCTCCACCGCTCCCTTCTACGACCCCGTCTGGGACATCAACGGCGGCGACGTCGTCGTCACCGGCTGGTACATGATCCCCGAGAACGACCCCATCGTGAACGACCTCGCCGGCATCAAGCTCAACATCAAGACCCTCAACCAGGACGTCGCCACCCTCGACCTCAACGAGGGGCCCGGCGGCATCCAGGGCCACACCAACGGGCAGTGGACCCTCTACACCGTCGTCTTCTCTCGCGATGAGATCATCAACGAGTACGAATGCAACACCGGCGCCCGCCCCGACTGCGGCTGCGGTTGCGTCCCCGCCAGCCCGCTCCCCAACCGCGTCAAGATCGTCATCGGCCGCTTCAACTACACCGAGAATCCCGGCCAGACCCCCGGCTCGGGCACCATCTACTGGGACGACATCGTCTACACCCAGCTCCCCCGCGTCACGCCCTGCGACCCCGACTTCAACCAGGACGGCAACGTCGATCAGGACGACATCGCCTGCCTCGCGCAGGTCGTCGCGGGCGATCCCGCCTGCTCCGCCGTTGACCCCGACTTCAACCGCGACGGCAACGTCGATCAGGACGACATCGCCGCCCTCGAGCAGGTCGTCGCCGGCGCCCCCTGCCCGTGAGTCTGTTCGAGCCCGAACGAGCCCGAAGCGCCAGCGAGGGTTCTGCTTCCCCGCTTCTCTTCCGAACCTGATTAGGCACCAACGCCCCGGCCATGAACGCCGGGGCGTTTTCGTTCCATGCAAGCCTCGACGCCCTCACCGCCCGGTGAGCTCCGCGCCCTCGCGCCGGCGCAACCAGTTGGCGAGCGCTGCCGCATCGCGCGCATCGACCACGCCGTCCGCGTTCAGATCCGTCGGCAGCGCCTGCTGCGCGTACAGGTCGTCGATGGTGACCGCGCCGTCGCCGGTGCGATCGACCGGGCACATCTCGATCGTCGAATAGGGCGTCGCCAGCACACGCTCGACGAATCCCGGCCCCGTGAACCCCGGCTCGATGAGCCCCGCGAGCGCCAGCCCGCCCATCGCGACATCCGGCAGCCCCGCGCTGTTCGGGTTGTACGACGGATCGACGTCCGAACGCCGGTACAGGATCGTCGCCCCGGTGCGGAACGTCTGCCGCGCGCCCGCGCGGTACGCGTGGTACGCCTGCGCCGCGGGCGTGGCGTCGCCGAGCGCCGCGAGGCCCGCGAGGGCCGTCAGCGTCGTGACATCGCCCGGATGGTGCGCGAACGAATCGGCGTTGTACCCGCCCCAGTCGGCGCGGGTCGTGCCCGCCGAGAACACGGTCATGAGCCGGGGAGCGTTGTCGTCGGTCCAGGCGGCGCTCGACCACCGGATGTTCGCCACCTGCGTGCGCCACGCCGCGTTGGCGCGATAGTCGGCCATCAGCAGCGCCGGGTACACGCTGGTGAACGCGCTCTGGAACCCGCCCCACGCGTTGCCCGTGATCGGAAACCCCGCGAGGTGCACGCCGACCGGCCAGCGCGAGCGATCCAGCCACGCGCCCCGCGCCGTCACCGACGGCGGCCCGCCGTACACGCCCGCCTGGTCCACGAACAGCAGCCCTTCGTGGTACGCCCCCAGCGCGCTCCCGCCGACGGCACCGCCGCCCGACTGCCCCTTCAGGAACATCGCGTACGACCCGCTCTGGATGTACGAATCCCAGTTGCGCACGCGGAAGATGATCCGCTGGGCCGCGAGCACGATCTGCGGATCGTCCGGGTAGTACGCCGCGGCCCGCGCCGCCGCCGCCACGATCTTCATCGTGCTCATCGTCGCGAACTCGGGGTCCCAGCCGGACTTCACCCCGCCCGTCGCGGGGTCGATCCAGTGCCGGAAGATCCCGTCGCTCGTGCGCGAGGGCCCAACGCCCGAGAGCCCCGCGTACCGCGACAGCACCGTGCGGATGTCGCCCTGCGCGTTCGGGTCGTCCAGCACAGCATCGCCCGCGAGCAGCAGCAGCACCGTCCACGCCGCCCCGTCGGGCGTCGCCGGATGGAACCGCGCCGCGCCCGGCGTGGTGTCCGCGTCGATCACCCACCCCGCGGGCTCGCCGTCGGGCGAGATCAGCCCGCGCGCGAACCGCACCTGCTCCGCCAGTTCGTCGCGCATCCACGCGTCGAAGGTGAGCCACGGGTCGCCCGCGTCCGACACGAACGCCGCATCCTCCGAGAGCCCGACGACCAGGCGCCCGTCGCCCAACGGGGCGATGCTGTGCCAGAGTTCGCCCGGCCCGCTCGCGTACGCCTGCGGCGATACGGGCGTCGCCGAGTACGCCGCCGTCGCACCGATGCGATCGATCCGCGAGCCGCCGCTCGCGTCGCCGGTCAGGATGTACAGCCCGCGCGCCCCGCTCCCGCCGTACGTCTCGCCCCACGCGAGCCCGCGGATGTCGGGCGCGCCGGCGAGCAGCGTCCACGCCGGCGGCGTGCCGAAGTTCGCCGGGATCGGCGCGCGGAAGATCCCGTTCGCGTTCGCCGCGAAGATCGTGCCCGTCACGCGATCAATCGCGATGCCGCGGATCGCCCCGCCGACCGGCAGCGTCCACGTCGCGAGCAGCGACCCGGTGAGCGCGCCCGAGCCCGCGACGTACACGCGCACCTGCCCCCCGCCCGCGTGCGAACCCACGAACAGCAGCCCCGCGTGGTGCGCCGCCGCGAGGCGCGAGACCTGGTCCCCGCGATCAAAGAGGTCTGCCCGCGCGAAGAGCGACAGCGCGCCGCTCGCCAGGTCGTAGCGCACGATGCCGTCGCTGCCCAGGCCATCGCCGGGGAGCGTGTCGTCGTGCACCAGCACGAAGACCTGCTTGCCCGAGGCGCTCACGGCGACCGCGCCGGGCCCGTCCGGCCCGCCGTCCAGCGCCATCCACGGCATGAGCGCGAGCAACTCGGCGCGCGTGATGGTGCGCAGCACCGTCCCGCGGAAATCCATGATCTCGACGCGATCGGCGAAGGTGTCGCCCGCCGCCACGAACCCGCCCAGCGCCGCGGCGCCCACCGCCGCCGTGTCGTCACTCCCCGCCACGCTCAGCGGCGTGAACACCGGCTGCGCCAGGGCCGTGCCGCACACGACGCACGCCCACGCCGCGGCCCGAGCCGCTCGGCGCGCGGTGAGAGAGTCCGAGAACGGGTTGGCCCGGCGCGCGTCACGCATGCGTCCTGGCACTGTACCACGCGCCCCGCGCACGGTTCCCTTTTTTGGTGCAGCGTCGAGCGTGCCAAAGGCCCTGAACGGAGCGGGCGCTCGACAAAGCGGGCGAGGGGATTCGAACCCCTGACGTACAGCTTGGAAGGCTGTCACTCTACCACTGAGTTACGCCCGCGAACTCACGATTCTACGCGGTGGCGTGCGGCGGGCGCGGCCCGATCTGCTCCAACGCCGCCCGCGCCACCTGGTTCACCCCGTACCCGCTGTTCGCCGCCAGCCGGATCAGCGGCACGCCCGCGCCGCGGCAGACGTCCGCCACCTCGCCGTGATGGTGGTTCGTGTACCCGTGCGCGAGGAGCACCGCGTTCACCGATCCCGACCGGATCGACGCCTCGACGCGCGAGACCGGGAACTTGTGGTCCTTGATCTCGGGCCACTCGCACGCCGCCAGGCCGAACGCCTCGATGTAATCCTCGCGCATCGACGCGTTGGGGTTCCCGCACAGCACCAGCAGTCGCGCGCCCTCGAGAACCCCCCGCGCGCGGGGCACCTCGCTCGACCACGTCCGCCGGTCCTCGGCCTCGCTCGGCTGCTCGCGCCGTGTGGCGCACGCCAGCACCCCCGCGAGCGCCGGGCCGGGCTCGAACCCCTCCGGGAGCGTCACGTCCGCGAACCAGGCCGCCACATCGCGCTCGCGCTGCCCGAGTTCGCGCAGCGCGGCGACACAGGCGTCGATCGTCCGCCAGTGGCGCAGTCGCTCCTGCGCGTCCGGCTCGTCGGCCGCGCGCCCCAGTTCGTACCGCAGCTTGTTCGTCTTGATGCGGATCTGCTTGGGTACCTCGACGCGCGCCCTCCAGGCCTCCAGCTCGCGCTCGATGCCCTCGCGCACCAGCGGCGCCTGCTCGGGCGGGGCCACGTCGTCGCGGCGCATGTACCTGTGCACCAGCACGCGGCAGGCGTGCTCGCCCGTCTGGAAGCGCAGCCAGCGAAAGACGCCGAACTGGTCGGCGTCGACCTCGTGGTCCGCGTCGTCAAGGAAGTTCTTCACCGCCGACTGCGCCTGCGCGATGAGTGCGAACGCGTGCTCCAGCCCGTTGCCCGCGCGGAGTTGGTCGTGCTTCTCGAGAAATCCCGCGAGGTCCGCCGCCGCCGCCAGCGCGTCGTAGCAGGCGCCGGCGCTCGCCGCCCGCGCCCGCAGGCTCTCGGACACCGCCTGGAACATCCAGCGCCCGTCGTCCTGCGCGCCCGCGTCGTGCATCGTCGCCAGCCGGTCGCGCAGGCCCGCCGCCGATCCGCCCGCCGCCACCAGCCGGCACGCTTCGCTCTTCAGCCTCGCCCGCGTCGCGACGCGCGCCAGATCAACCCGCGGCGCATCGGAGCCCGCGCCGTCCATCCGATCGCCCCGCGACGGCACGCTCACCACCGGCGGCTCGTCCCACGAATCCCGCGGCACGACCTTCTCGACCTGGTTCCCCTTGCTCACCACCTCCGCCCGCGCATCGCCCAGGCGAAGTTCGTGCACCACTCGCGGCCCGTGCCGCGCACCCTCGCGCACGCCCGCGTCGCCCGGCAAGGGCCCCGCGCCAGACCCCCCGCGATCCGGCCCACCCGGCCTCACGTCGCGCGACTCGGCCCCGCCGTCCGCCCCGCGCGCCGAGGTTTCGGCAGTCCCGGCGGTCGCGGCCATCCCGCCGATCGACGCGCGCGCCGACGATGTGCCGTCAGAGACCTCGGCGGGCGGCGCGTTGAGTACTTCGCGCAGCAGGCCGACCAGCGCCGCGCGAACCGCCGCGTCCGAGCGAGCCGCCGCACGCAGCGCCTCGATCATCGCCACCAACGCCGCCCTGGATTCCTCAGCCCCGGTCATCGACACGTCCCACCTTCACGCAACGCAGCGCCAGGAACATCGGGATCTCCCGGCGCGCACGATTTTCTTCCGCCGCCCGCGGGCCCGGCTGGCTCACCCGCAGGCTCGCCCACTCTTCTAGTGATTCCACGAGCAGCCCGGCGTCCGCGAACGCGCGCACGTACGACTGGACGGGGCGGTGATACGTGACCGTCGTCACCGCCGTCGCCCCGTGCGCCGCGGCACCGGGGTTCATCACGATCGCCTTCTGCCCGGGCGTCAGATACCCGTCCACGCGGCGGAACTGGCGGAACACCGGCGCACCCGCCGGGCGCGCCCGCACGCCGAACGACGCCGCCCCGCGCGGCCCGTCCCGCACGGGCGCTCCCGCCCGCGCCGGCCCCAGCGGCGCCCGCATGCCCAGCACCGGGCGCCCGCCCAGCGTCATCACCCGCGCCCCGCCGCCGCGAACGCCGAACTTCGCGCCCGTCAGTCGGACCTGGTGCCCCCCGAGTGACACCGGCTGCCCCGCACGCCCCGCCTCTGGTCCGCCCCCGCTCGCGCCCGTGCCGGCGCCCGCGCCGCTGCCGGTTTCCCACGCCCAACTCGTCTGCCCGGGCGCGCGGAACGCCGGGTGCAGCACCACGCCCACGAACGCCCCGCCCGGTCGCAGCATCGCCGCCACGCCCTGCGCCACCGGGCTCAGCGGGTCGATGTTCATCAGCGCCATCACGCAGCACGCCTGGTCGAACGTCTCCCGCGCGTCGCTCCCCAGCGCGGCTTCCAACTCCCGCGCGTCGCCCACCACGTACCGCGGCTCGGGCGTCCCCGCCCCCGCGCCGCGCCCGGCGCCCAGCCGACGCGCCGCCTCGACCAGTTTCTCCGACGCGTCCACGCCCACGACCTGCGCGCCCAGCCCCGCCAGCGCGCGGCACAGCACGCCCTGCCCGCACGCCACGTCCAGCACCCGCGACCCCGGCCCGGGCGACAGCAGCCGCAGCGCCCCGGGCACGATCACCTGCTCGTGATGATCGCTCCCGCGTGATTCCAGCAACTGGTCGTACCACGACGCCACGTGATCCCACGACGACTCGCGCGCCGACCGACCCGCGCGCGCTTCGCCCTCGTCGGGCGTCGCGGTGGGCCCCGGCGCGGAGCGATCGCCTTTCGGCGCTGTACTCGCCGCCTGCCCCGTCCGTTCGCCGCCGGCAGCCGCTGTCACGCCCTCGCTCGCTGATCGCACGAGCTCCGCGCCGCCGTCGCCCGTGCGGCCCGCACGCTCAGACTTGCGAGCCTCGCGCCCCACCAGCCCGAAGAACGACCCCGGCGTCGGGCTCACGAACCGCACCGTCTGCCCGTCGCGGGGCCTGGCGAACCCCAGTTCGAACGCGTGCAGGCATACCCGCCCCAACGGGTCTTGCGTGCAGCCGTACCGACGGTCGCCGACGATCACCCGGCCGACCGACGCCAGGTGCGCCCGGATCTGGTGCTTGCGCCCGGTCTCGAGCCGCACCTGCAGCAGACTGCGTCCGGACCCCACGCGCTGCGCCTGCCAGTGCGTCACCGCGAGCTTGGCCCCGCCGCCCCCGTCGTCGTCTTCCACGCCCGCGCCCCGCGGCGCATCGCCCGGGCTCGACACGCTCCGCACGACGCCCCGCTCGTCCTCGTACAGGAAACTCTGGATCGTCCCGCCCGGCGACTGCGCCGCGCGCCGCCGCTTCGCCCGCGCGCCGCCGCTCTCCGCCGACGTGCCTTCCTCCGCCGGCGCATCGGCCCCGCCCGTGTCGCCCGGCACGAACGACTCGATCTCCCCCTCGACGACCGCGGCGTACAGCCGGTGCACCCGCTTGGCGCGGAACTCTTCCTTCAGCCAGTGGAACGCCTTCTCGGTCTTGGCAAACACCAGCAGCCCCGACGCTTCCTTGTCGAGCCGATGGATCACCCACACCCGCGTGCCGCGCCGGCGAACCTTGTCGCGCACATACCCCTTGATCTCGTCGAACACGCTGGGCGTTCGCAGCCCCGGGGGCGACACCGTCGCCAGCCCGGCCGGCTTGTCCACCACCAGCACGTCCTCGTCCTCGTGCACCACCCGGATCCCGCCGTGCAGCCACGTCTCGCGCGCCGGCGCGCCCGGCTCCGCACCGCCGTCGTTGCGCTCGCCCGCCGCAGCGGCGGCGTCCGTCCGGCCCGGCTTGGCCGCCCGATCCGGTTTCCCCGCACGTCCCGGCTTGCCAATCCTCGCAGGCGCCGCCCCGGCGAACGGGCGAGCCCGTGCCGCGCCGGGCGACTTCTGCCCGCCCGCCGCGGGCCGCTCTCCAGCCCCCGCGTACCCGGGCGGCGTGCGCGCGGGGCCGCCGCCCGTCTTCCCGCCCGCGCGTCGTGCCCGGTCTTTCACCGGCGCACCCGCTTCGCGATGAGATCCAGCAGCCAGGGCGCGAACTCGTGCTTGGTCATGCGGGCCGGGGTGCGGTCTTCGCCCCCCCCGGCGTACATCACGACCGCCTCGACGTCCGCGCTGTCCATCGTTTCCAGCGGGTTTCCGACCACCATGTCGACGCGCTTGCGCTCGAGCTTGGCGCGGGCCGATTCGAGCAGTTCCTCGCGCGGCTCCAGGGCGAACCCCACCAGCATCTGCCCGGCCCGCCTGGTCGAGGCGACCTCCGCCAGCAGATCCGGGGTCGGTTCCAGTTCCAGACGGAGGTTCTCGCTTGTCCGCCGGAACTTCCCCCCGAAGAACATCGGATCGACCTTCGGGCGATAGTCCGCCACCGCCGCCGCCATCACCAGCACGTCCGCGTCCGCGACGTGCGTCCGAAGCAACGCCTGGAGGTCCGCGCAGGTGCGAAACCGCACGACCGTCACCGCCGGGTCCGTCGGCAGCACCGTCGCCGGGCCCATGAGCAGCGTGACGCGCCACCCCCGGCGGGCGGCGTCGGTCGCGAGGGCCGTGCCCATGCGCCCAGACGAGCGATTCCCGAGGAATCGCACCCCGTCGATGGGCTCGTGCGTCGGGCCGGCGGTAATCAGGATGCGGATCGGGTCGGGCGGGGTATCGGGCTGCATGATGGAAGTGCGTGGTGAACGCGGGGCGTCGTGCCCCGTCCGTGCCGTCTTGACGCGGTCTGAACCCGCCGGAGCGGCTCGGCGTAGGTCCATGGTACGCCGATCGGGTACCATATCGATCCCGTCGACGCCTCCACCGTGTCCGCGGGAACGTCCGGCCGCTGTCCCGAGCCCACGCTCGACGGCGCGCCACCCGGGCGCTGTCGGTCTGTCCGTTCGCAACCACCGGCCGGTTCGCCGGGTGTGCCCCCGCGCGGGGTGAAAAGGGAATCATGGCTCGATCGAGAAAGCGACTCGGTGAGATCCTCGTCGGATGGGGCGTCGTGACGCAGGAGCAGGCCGACAAGGCCGCCGCTGTCGCCAAGGGCGCGGGCAAGCGCATGGGCGAGGCCCTCGTCGACATGGGCGCCGCCAAGGAAGATCAGGTTGCCAAGGCCCTCGCCAACCAGTTCGGCATGGAGTACGTCGACCTGGCGGCCAACGGCGTGGCCGACCGCATCGACCTCAAGCTCATCCCCGACGATCTCGTGAAGAAGCACCAGGTCCTTCCCTTCGGGCGCACCGGCAACCGGATGCAGCTCCTCGTCCACGACCCGATGCACCTGGAACTGTTCGACCTCCTGCGCTTCCGCCTGAACGTCGAGCTCGACCTGAAGCTCACCAGCCGCGCCCAGATCAAGAAGTACCTCGACGCCGCCGCCTCGGGCACCGCGCGCAAGTTCGGGCAGGGCGAGAGCCTCGTCACCGAGTCCATCGACAAGTCTGTGGACAAGTCCGTCGACCGCTCGCTGGACAAGTCCATCGACGTCACCGACGACGACGCGCCGATCGTGAAGCTGTGCAACCGCATCATCGCCGAGGCCGTCCGCTCGCGCGCCAGCGATATCCACATCGAGCCGATGGGCGACCGTGTGCGCCTCCGCTACCGCATCGACGGCGTGTGCATCGAGCGCGACAACCTGCCCAAGCGCATGCAGAACGCCCTGCTCTCGCGATTCAAGCTCATGTCGGGCGTGAACATCGCCGAGAAGCGCGTCCCCCAGGACGGACGCATCAAGTTCACCGTCGACGACACGTCGATCGACTTCCGTGTCTCGGCCTGCCCGGCGTATCACGGCGAGTCCATCGTTCTGCGCATTCTGCGCCCCGACAGCGTCCGCATCGGGCTGCCCAACCTCGGCTTCGAGCCCGACAACCTCGCCATCTTCAACCGCATCATCCGGCGCCCCAACGGCATCTTCCTCGTCACCGGGCCCACCGGCTCGGGCAAGACCACCACCCTCTACTCCGCCCTCGACGTCCTCAACCGCCCCGACAAGAAGATCATCACCGCCGAGGACCCCGTCGAGTACAACTTCGAGGGCATCAACCAGTGCCAGGTGCGCGAGCACATCGGGCTCTCGTTCACCGCCATCCTCCGCTCGATGCTCCGCCAGGCGCCCAACATCATCCTGGTGGGCGAAATCCGCGACAAGGAAGTCGCCGAGATCGCCGTTCAGGCGGCCCTGACCGGGCACCTGGTCTTCTCGACCCTGCACACCAACGACGCGCCCAGCGCCATCACGCGACTCATCGACATCGGCGTGAAGCCGTTCCTCGTCGCGTCGTCCATCCAGGCCGTCATGGCCCAGCGCCTGATCCGCCTGCTGTGCAAGGAATGCAAGCGGGTGGCCAACCCCGACGAACTCGATCACAAGTACCTGAACCTGACGGGCATCACCCTCGACGAGGCCGTCGGCAAGGTGCACCGCCCCGTCGGCTGCGGGCACTGCAACAGCACAGGCTACCGCGGGCGCCAGGCCATCTTCGAGATGATGGTCATGAACACCCAGATCCGCGAGCTCGCCTTCAACCTCGCGCCCATCTCCGACATCCGGCGCGCCGCCATCGCCAACGGCATGCGCACCCTCGTCGAGGACGGCAAGATCAAGATCCTCAAGGGCGCCACCACCGCCGACGAGATCGCCCGCTCCACCCAGGTTGACCTCGAAACCGCCGACAAGGCCTAGCCACCACCAGTCGCCCCCGTCCCGCCCGCACCCCCGGAGTTGACCGTCCATGTCCACGATGCAGATCGACCGCCTGCTCGACACTGTCGTCAAGCTGGGCGCTTCCGACCTTCACCTCACCGTCGGGCGACAGCCCACCCTCCGCCTCCACGGCAACCTCCGGTCCCTGCAGACCAAGACGCTCGAGTCCGACGACATGGTCTCGCTCATGAAGGCCATCACGCCCGAGCGCAACCAGCAGGAACTCCAGGAAGAGGGCGGCACCGACTTCGGCTTCGCCTACGGCGACGCGGCACGCTTCCGCGTCTCGGTCTTCCGCCAGCGCGGCGACCTCGCCATCGTCTGCCGCCAGATCCCCAGCCGCCTCCTCACCTTCGAGCAGATCGGCCTGCCGGACGTCTGCCGCGAACTCATCCGCCGCCCCCGCGGGATGTTCCTGGTCACCGGGCCCACCGGCTCGGGCAAGACCACGACCCTCGCGACCATGATCGACTACATCAACACGAACATGGACCGGCACATCGTCACGATGGAAGACCCCATCGAGTACTACCACCTGCACAAGAAATCCATTGTGAACCAGCGGGAAGTCGGCAACGACGTGCCCAGTTTCGCCGAGGCCCTCCGCCGCTCGCTCCGTCAGGACCCGGACGTGATCCTGGTCGGCGAAATGCGCGACCTGGAGACGATCGAGTCCGCCGTTCGCGCCGCCGAGACGGGCCACCTGGTCTTCGCAACGCTGCACACCACCGGGGCCGCGAAGACCATCGACCGCGTCGTCGACGCCTTCCCCGTCACCCAGCAGAACCAGATCCGCGTGCAGCTCTCGACGGCGCTGCTGTGCGTGCTGAGCCAGGCGCTGCTCACGCGTGTGGATACCACGGGCATGGTGGCGGCGTACGAGTTCCTGGTAGTTACCCCTGCCATCTCGAACCTGATCCGCGAGGCGAAAACGTTCCGCATCGATTCGATGATCCAGACCGGCAAGAAGTTCGGCATGCAGTTGCTGGACGATCACCTGTGGTCGCTGTACACCCGCGGGATGATCTCGCCGGAAGAGATGATCGACGTGAGCAAAAACCCGGCTGAGCTAACGGCCCGGATCCACCGTCTGGGCCGAACGGTGGGTCGGATGGAGTGGGACGAGGAGACGGAAGAGCCGCCGAAGGCGGGTGGTTGACCGCGTAGTTGCGTCAATAACCGTTTGAGACAACCGTTCAAAGCGCGAAAAGCGTTTGGATCGACAGAACCGGCCCGATATGCTGGCCGAAAGGACGCGAGACGCTCGGAGAACCGAGGGCGGTCGCGTTCGGCGGCGGCGGGCGGAAGGTCGACCGGAGGTAGCACAGACTCATGTCGTTTGATCCCGCCGAGATGAAAGGCCGCAAGCTGGGCCGCGTGCTCACAAAGATGGGCAAGGCGACGCGCGAGCAGGTTCACGAAGCCCTGGCCGTGCAGAAGACCCGCAAGCAGTTGATCGGGCAGATCCTGGTCGAGTTGGGGTATTGTTCGCCCCGAGATGTAGCGGAGGCGGTGGCCGGGCAGGCGGGGATGTCGTACGTGGATCTGTCGGGGTGGGCCGCGACGGACGCGCTGAAGGAAGTGCTGCCGGCGGACACGATCCGGATGTACGAGGTGATCCCGGTCGAGTACAACCCGACGAGCAAGCGGCTGAAGATTGCGATGAAGAGCCCGGACAACTTCCGGGCGGTGGACGATCTTCGGATGCTGATGGGGTTCAACGTGGACGCGGCGGTGGGGGACGCCGACACGGTGGACGCGCTGATCAAGAAGCACTTCTCGAAGGTGGAGTCGGTGACGGACGTGGTGTCGTCGCTGGCGGCGGACAAGAAGTTCGACGGGCTGACGGGCAAGAGCGACCAGTCGATCGACCTGGACGCGCTGACGCAGGCGGCGAACGACAACCAGGTCATCAAGCTGCTGAACCTGGTGCTGATGCAGGCGATCAAGGACCGGGCGAGCGATATCCACTTTGAACCCTTCGAGAAGGAGTTCAAGATGCGGTACCGCATCGACGGGGTGCTGTACGAGATGGTCCCGCCCCCCAAGCAGCTGGGCCCGGCGATCACGAGCCGCATCAAGGTGATGGCGAACCTGGACATCGCCGAGCGCCGCCTGCCGCAGGACGGGCGCATCGAGCTGACGGTGGGCGGCAAGCCGGTGGACCTGCGTATCGCGGTGCTGCCGACGATCCACGGCGAGTCGTGCGTGATGCGCGTGCTGGACCGGAGCAACGTGGAGCTGGCGCTGGAGCGCATCGGCCTGCGTCCGGACGACTACGACAAGTTCCTGAAGCTGATCAACCGGCCCAACGGGATCGTGGTGGTGACGGGCCCGACGGGTTCGGGCAAGACGACGACGCTGTACGCGGCGTTGGCGAAGCTGAACGACATCGAGACCAAGATCCTGACGGTCGAGGACCCGGTCGAGTACGACATCGACGGGCTGTGCCAGTGCCAGGTGAACACCGAGGCGGGGCTGACGTTCGCGAAGGCGCTGCGGAGCTTCCTGCGTCAGGACCCGGACGTGATCCTGGTGGGCGAGATCCGCGACCTGGAGACGGCGCAGATCGCGGTGCAGGCGTCGCTGACGGGGCACCTGGTGCTGAGCACGCTGCACACGAACGACGCGCCGAGCTCGATCATCCGCCTGGTGGACCTGGGGATGGAGCCGTTCCTGCTGACGGCGACGATCGAGGGCATCGTGGCGCAGCGCCTGGTGCGCACGATCTGCAAGCACTGCAAGGAGCAGTACACGCCCAAGGAAGAGGAGCTGATGGAGCTGAACCTCACGCCGGCGATGGTGGTGGGGAAGAAGTTCGCGCGGGGCAAGGGCTGCGACAACTGCAACAACTCCGGGTACCGCGGGCGCATGGCGCTGTTCGAGATCATGATGATGGACGACGAGATGCGCGAGCTGGTGATGAAGCAGGCGAACACGACGCTGCTGCGGGCGCACGCGCGCAAGCGCGGGATGCGCTCGCTGCGGGAGTGCGGGCTGCTGGCGATCTACGAGAACCTGACGACGATCGACGAGGTCGTGCGCGAGACGCTGTCGGAAGAGGATTGACGCGGGGGAACGGGCGCGGGCCGCCGGGCGGCCAGCGCGGGATCGGCGAAGCGGGTCGGTGAGCGAGGGCTGACATGGCGACGTTCATGTACGAAGCGTTGAACTCGGCGGGCAAGCCCCAGAAGGGCACCATCGAGGCGGGGAACACCGAGGAGGCCATCCAGCGCATCAAGGCGCAGGGGTACTACCCGACGTCGGTGCGCGAGCAGGCGGTGAAGAAGGGCGCCGGCATGGCCGCGGGCGAGGGCGCCAAGCTCAAGAAGAAGAAGGGGATGGGGATCGGCGGGGTGAGCGCCAAGACGCTGACGGCGTTCACGCGTCAGCTCTCGACGCTGCAGGACGCGGGCCTCCCGCTGCTGCGCTCGCTGCAGATCCTGGAGAGCCAGCAGAAGCCCGGCAAGATGAAGAACATCCTGATCGGCGTGGGCGAAGAGGTGGAGGGGGGCTCGAGCCTGTCGGAGGCGATGAGCAAGTTCCCCAAGGCGTTCAACCACCTGTACGTGAAGATGGTGAACGCGGGCGAGATCGGCGGCGTGCTGGACCTGATCCTGCAGCGTCTGGCCGAGTTCATGGAGAAGAGCCAGCGCCTGAAGCGCAAGATCCGCGGCGCGATGGTGTACCCGATCGTGGTCGTGGCGATCGCGGGGATCATCCTGTCGGGCATCATGATCTTCATCATCCCGAAGTTCGAGGAGATCTTCCGTGACTTCGGCGTGGCGCTGCCCGCGCTGACGCGCGGGCTGATCTACGCGAGCCGCTGGTTCGCGGGGACGAACGCCGGGCAGCAGATCCCGGGCGTGCTGATCGTGCTGCCCTCCCCGTTCGTGATCTGGATCCTGTGGACGCTCATCCGCAAGGCCGGCCCGGGGCGGGCGGCGACGGACACGGTGCTGCTGTACTCGCCGATCTTCGGGAAGCTGGTGCGCAAGACGGTGATCGCGCGCTTCACCCGCACGCTGGGCACGCTGATCTCGGCGGGCGTGCCGATCCTCGAGGCGATCAAGATCACCAAGGAGACGAGCGGGAACTACGTCTTCGAGAAGGCGCTGCAGAAGGTGTACGACAGCATCCGCGAGGGCGAGGGCTTCGCCGGGCCGCTGCGGGAGAGCAAGACCTGCGACGGCATCGTGGTGAACATGATCGACGTGGGCGAGGAGACCGGCGAACTGGACGCCATGCTCCTGAAGATCGCCGACAACTACGACGAAGAGGTGGACGTGGCCGTCGCCTCGCTGGTGAGCCTGCTGGAGCCCCTCATGGTCGTGGTGCTCGGCGGGATCGTCGGCGTCATCGTGGTGGCCATGTTCCTCCCGCTGGTCGCGATGATCAACAGCCTCCAGGGCGGCGGCATCTGACCGGGGCCCGCTCCCCGGGGCGGAGGGGCGCGGCACGCGCCCCCGTGCGGAGACGATCCATGCGACGGACGGTCAATCGCGGGTTCACCATCCTTGAACTGCTGATCTCGATCCTCGTGATCGGCATCATCATGGGGCTGGTCATCGGGGGGGCGGTCGCCGTCACGCGGGCGGCGCGGACCTCCGCCGATCGGGCGGCGTTGTCGGGCGTCAAGACCGGGCTCGAGCAGTTCAAGGGCGAGTTCGGCTTCATCCCCCCGCTCGTGCGCGATCGCGCGACGCCCCCGCTCGTCCTGACGCCCCTGGGCCCCAGCGACCGGCGGCTGATCGTCTATGACCTCACCAACCCGGCCGACCAGGACCTGCTGCGGGCGCCCTCGACCCCGGCCCCGCCGAACAACCCGCTGCTGGACGATCGGTACAGCACCGTGAGCCTGGCGGCCTATCTCGCGGGGGGCATGGACTTCGCGCTCAACACCTCGCCCAACGCGCCCGCGGTCGACGGGTCGGGCGGGCCCGCGCTCTACAAGCCCACCCGCGACGGCGGGTTCGAGATCCCCCGCGACGTCCGCCAGGGCGCGGCGGCGACGACGAAGCGGACGGGCACCGTCTACGAGTCGTTCGTCAACCTGACGAAGGCGTCGCCCCGGCTGCGCCCCAACCCCGCAACGCCCGAGGATGTGACGCTCGTGGATGCCAACAACGTGCCGATCCGGTACTACCGGTGGCTCACGGGGCGCGAGGAGCCGGCGGGGTCGGGGACGTACGTGGTGGAGATGATCTCCGACCTCAACGTGCCCCCGATGGTGGCGCGCGACCAGACGCTCCCGGCGTTCCAGTACATGAAGCAGAAGTCGGACCGCGACCTCAACGCGAACGTGGCGACGCGCTCGGCGGCGTGGGCGATCGTGTCGGCGGGGCCGAACCAGGTCTTCGGGGACGAGGCGATCGCGCTCATCGCCGAGCGCCTGGGCAAGTCGCAGCCCGCGACCGTGCAG
Organism: Planctomycetota bacterium; assembly: GCA_033763975.1. Classification (NCBI taxonomy): domain Bacteria; kingdom Pseudomonadati; phylum Planctomycetota; species Planctomycetota bacterium. The sequence goes on along the minus strand of JANRJM010000003.1, from coordinate 46,511 downwards.
GACGAGCTGGTGCTGCGGGGCCTGGCGGAAGAGGACAACGTCGTGGAGGTGGGCCAGTGAAACGCCGCGCGTTCTCGCTGACGGAACTGCTGGTGGTCATCACCATCCTGGTGATCCTCATCGCCATCGCCGTGCCCGCGTTCCGCAGCCTGCTGGGCAACAGCGAGCGCAGCCTCGCGGAGAACCAGCTGCGGGTGGGCCTCTCGGCGGCGCGGGACGCGGCGATCCGCAGCGACGGCGGGGACGCGGCGGCGGTGTTCTTCTTCACCGGCGGGCGCGTGCGGATCATCGCGTGCGTGCAGGTGGGGACGCTATGCGACGCCGGGCCCACGACCCCCTGCACGAACACGGACGTCTTTGCGCCCCTGGGCACCATCGAGCCGGTGCAGCTGCCCGTGGGGTGGTCGGTGCGGGGGTACGCGCCGCCGGGATCGATCGGGCAGGTGGGCGAGGCGCACGCGTGGTACGAGAGCTTCTCGGGGCTCTCGAACGAGGGCACGTGGGTCTTCCCCGAGACGGACTTCGTGAGCCTCGACGGGACCAACGTGGAGACGCGGGGCGTGCAGCGCCACACGTTTTTCGTGCGGTTCCGCGCGGGCGACGGCGCGCTCGACACCTCGAACCGCCGGTCGATCCTGGTGCTGGACCCGGTGCGGACCGAGAGCTTCCGCGGGGCCGCCCCGTACGCGGTGGCGCGGGCCGACCAGGCGACCGACCTGGCGCAGTTCGCGAAGCGCACGCTGGCGCTGCTGGGCCAGCCGGCGGCGGGGGCGTCGGGCGACGCGCGGGCGCTCTTCGGCGACGAGAGCGTCGACACGATCCTCGCGCGCCCGGTGACGGAGCTGTCGCTGCACGAGGAAGGGCGGCTGATCGCGGCGGTGGGCGCGCGTCCGAACCGCGTGACGGGCACGCTCTACGCCCCGCCCGACGAGAACGCGCAGTACGCGCTGTACGACGCGACGGTGCTACCCGCGGGGGTGGACCAGGACGAGACGCAGCGCCGCGTCGGGGCGTGGATCGAGGGGCGCCTGGACATCGGGGCGGGGCTGGTGGGGACCGACGCACGCGTGTTCATGGTGCAGCGGTACCTCGGCAACATGCAGGAGATCTCGCCATGACCCGGGCGTTCTCGCTCATCGAGGTGCTGATCGCGATCGTCGTGCTGGCGCTCGGGCTGCTCGGGCTGGCGGCGGTCTTCCCCGCGGTGATCGCGCAGCAGCGCGAGGCCTCGGACACCGTGCAGGGCGTGTCGGCGGAGCGGTCGGTGTCGGAGGTGCTGCTGGGGCACGCCCGGCTGAACGAGCGCCCTGCGCCCAACGCGAACGACACCAACCCGGCCGACCGGCGCGGGTGGGGCGTGCTCGCGAAGCAGCCGGAGTGGTCGCCCGAGGGCGGCTGGACGCCCCCGACGCTCGTGGCGGACCTCACGCAGATCCCCGACGGCGCGGGGCTGGGCCTCGTGCCCACCACGGGCTGGATGGCGGTGGGGCAGCAGGGCGGCATCACGATCGCGCTCCCGCTGGCCGACCGGCTGACGCCCGTGCCCTACACCGCGCTCGAAGATCCGCGCTTCGTGTGGGACATGGCGGCGCGCCGGGTGGATGTCTCGCCCACGCGGGTGCGCCCGGCGACCACGACCCGCGACGACGACCAGGTGCAGGTGGCGATCTTCGTGCGGCGCATCGACCCGGCGATCCGGCGCCCCGACAACCGCCCGCTGCGCGAGCTCTTCCTGAACGACACGCTCCCGCTGGCGACTCGGCGCGTTCCGGTCGCGTCGGACGCGCGCGGGCGCCCGACCTTTGACGGCGTGGGCGGGGGCACGGCGCCGAACTACGCCCCGATCTTCTCCTTCAGGATCGAGGACGAGGACTTCGCGCAGGAAGCGCAGGGAAACGCGGAGGTCGAGTGGATCGTGCCCGACACGAGCGGCGGGTTCGACGACCTGCGCCCCTACGTGGCGCAAGTCGGGCAGAAGTTCGTCGACCAGGCGGGGGGCGTGCACGAGGTCATCGAGGTGCAGGCGGCGGGCAACGGCGTTCCCGCGCTGCGCCTGCGGGTGTCGCCGCCCGTCCCGGCGCGCCTCGGCGCCGACATCTCGAGCCTGCCCGAGGGTGAGCTGCGGATGCTGGCGACCGCGCAGACGCCGGCGGCGGTGGTTGTTCGGACGATCCGCCCGTGAGTCGCGCGGGCGGCGGCGGGCGGTGGGGCGGGGCGGTGTGCGGGCGGGCGAGGTTCGGCGAGGGGATCACCACGATGTGCTCGACGGAACGACAGGGCGTGCGACGGACCGGCTTCAGCCTGCTGGAGCTCATCGTCGCCATCGCGGCGGTCGCGGTGATCTCGGTCGGGCTGGCGGCGTTGTTCAGCTCGGTGGGGCGGACCGTGTCGGGCGGGCGCCGCGTGAGCGTGCTGAACACCTACGCCGCGCTGGTCGAGAACCGCATGCGCCGGGACTTCCTGGCGATGTCGCGCGAGGGCCCGCTGGTCATCCGCCAGCAATGGGTGCAGCGCGAGCCCGCGCCGACGGTGAGCCCCAACCCGACGACGGCCAACGACCTGATCCCCCTGACGCCCGACGACCTGCGCCCGCGCCGCCGGCGCGCGGACGAGATCGTGTTCTTCGCGCGGGGCGAGTTCATCTCGTCGCGCCCGCCGGTGCACCCGGACGTGAACGCGCGGTCGGACACGGCGCGGGTCTACTACGGGCACGGGCAGGCGCGCAACGAGGTGCTGACGCCCGGGTCGCTGTACCTGCGCCCGCAGGTGAACGACTTCAACAGCGACGTGCAGGCGGTGCTGGGGACGGTGTCTGGGTTCGGCGGTCCGAACGTGAACCGGTTCGCGTCGGACTGGACGCTGCTGCGTCTGCAGACGCTGCTGGTAGAGCCCGAGACGACGCGGCGCACGGACTACCCGGGCGTGCCCGGTCGGACGTTCGCCCAGACCGCGGACGGTGATCGGCAGATCGGCATGCAGCCGGCGATGGGGTCGTTGTTCCGGTGGCTGGCGAACCGCCCGCTGCCCGGGCCGCCCGCGCCGCCGGCGGCGGCGCAGCTCGTGCGGCAGGAGGCTGGCGCGCAGTTCCCGGTGGTGGCGTCGGGGCTGGTGGACGTGGCGACGACGGACCTGGACGAGATCCGCGCGACGGTGCTGGGCGCGCTGGTGCTCCCCAGCGCGGTGGCGCCGGGCGATGCGTTCCCGTCGCCCTCGACGGTGGACACCGAGTTCATGTGGACGGACGCGACGGGCACGACCGGGGCGACCCGCCCCGCGACGCCCCTGTCGCTCGACCGCCAGCACGCGTGGATGGAGCAGTTGATGCCCGCGCCGTCGGCGGCGTCGAACCCGGGGGGCGCGGTCTACCCGCTGGCGGGCGAGGTGCCCGGCACGCGGACGCGCTTCGAGCCCCAGCCCCCGGATTACTTCGAGTCGATCGACGGGGCGACGGCGGCCAACACCGACCTCGCGATCCGTCGCGCGGACCAGATCATGATCGGGGCGAACAACTTTCTGCCCCGGTGCAGCGAGTTCATTGTCGAGTGGTCGTACGGGCTGACGGACGCGAACGGGCAGCTCGTGTGGTACGGCCCGCGGCGGACGCTCGACCTCGACAACGACCGCTTGCCGGACCCGGGCGAGCCGGCGATCACGCTGCCCTACCCGTTCACGCCGACGGGGGTGTCGCTCCCGCTGGAGTACCGGTACGAGCGCGTCGGGGTGACGACGCTGGGCACGCACACGGTGACGGACCGGCTGATCTACGGGTATGCGCCGCTCCCCGAGACGAGCGTGCTGACGAGCTACTTCGGGTACATCGATCCGACGTTCCGCCCGCCGCAGGACACCGACGGCGACGGCCGGGTGGATACGGGCCAGCCGGCGATCGCGGCGGTGGCGTGGGCGTGGCCCCGGATGATCCGGGTGACGATCGTGCTGTCGGACGCGCAGGACGCGTCGATCGAGAGTTCCTTCCAGTTCATCTTCACGACCCCGGAGGCGGGCGAGTCGTGAGCGGGGGCGGAGCAGTGGCCCGGCGGCTGGGGCGCCGCGGGGCGAGGAGTGTCACGCGATGACGACGAACAACACCAACGGGGCGACGGACATGCCGGGGCGCGAGGGCGTCTCGAAGGGCGCGCTCCTGCCCGCACGGCTGGGCGCGCGGACGCTGCGCTCGCTCGCCGGCGGGACGGGCGGGTGGCGGCGCGGGAAGCGCGGCTCGTTCCTGGTGATGGTGGTGGGAACGCTGGCGCTGCTCTCGCTGTTCGCGATTCTGTTTGTTTCGATCGGCAGCCAGGACGTGCGCACGCGGGCCGCGGTGGTGAAGCGGGCGCAGCTCGAGGACGTCCCGTCGGTGGTGTCCGACTACATCGCGCGGGACATCGTGGGCCGCGACGTGGTGGCGCGCTGGTACGAGACGAACACGGCGAACAGCGGGACGCCGTCGCGTCCGGTGGGGCGCCGCGAGGCGACGGACTATCCGAGCGTCGACTGGAACCGTCGGAGCGACTCGCTGAACGTGAACCTGTTCTTTGATCCGGTGGGGTCGATGGACCCGCCGGACGCGTTCGCGACGAGCCTGACGGGCAACTACGCGCCCAAGGGCCTGCCGACGGACCCGTGGCTGGCGTCGAGCGAGCCGGTGTGGCTGAACTTCAGCGGGGCGCCCGCGCCGGCGAACCAGCCGGCGTACATCCGCCGTCGCGACTGGGCGCACATCACGAACATCGCGCCCGACGGGCGGTTCGTGAACCTGTTCAATCTGCGGAACAACTTCGACGCGCTCCCGGGCGCGGGGAACGACCCCGCGGGCCTCCCGCGGATGAGCGAGGGGCTGTCGCTCTTCGACGCCGAGGGCGCGCCGACGTTCGTGACCGACTTCGGCGTGAACGTGAACAACGTGGCGGCGCGGAACACGCCCGCCTTCTGGACGGCGCGGCAGCGCGGGGCCTTCCGCCCGGTGTCGATCTCGAGCGATCCTCCCGCGACGAACGCGCAGTACCCGCTGTACCAGTGGGCCGACGCCGACGGCGACGGGATGCTGGACTCGCGCTGGTTCGAGCTGTCGGACCGGCGCGCGACGGACGACGAACTTCTCCGCCTGCTGCCCGAGGACGGGACGTACCGGTACTTCGTGGCGGCCCGGATCGTGGACCTGTCGGCGAACGTGAACGTGAACACGGCGGCGGACCTGGTCGCGTCGGGCACGCAGGCCGCCCCCGCGGGCGCCAGCCCGGCGGACATCGATCTGCGGCGGCTGCTGTCGCTGAAGGACCGGTTGGACGAGGACGCGAGCGTGACCAACCCGCCCCCCGGCGGGTACGACGGGATGTACCAGATCGGCGCGGCGGCGGCTCCGGAGAACTACGGCGCGTACGACGCGGACCGGGCGTTCGGCGCGGCGCAGTACGGGTACGAGGCGCTGCGCCTGGGTGTCGAGGCGCGGTACACCCCGCCGGAGTTCGCGGCCGACGGCGCGACGCGGTACTCGGCGCCCAACGGCGACCTCCCGCGGTTCGCGTCCGACTTCAACGTGCAGCCCGCGACGTTCCTGGCGGATCTCAAGGCGAACCCCAACGTCCGCCGCTTCGTGTACGCGCGCCAGACGAACAACTACCTGGGCACGTACGTCGACCTGGCGACGACCGACGCGTTCTCGTTCACCGGGCTCTTCGGCGGGGCCGACCTGGAAGAACTGCTGACGTTCCGGACGATCAACGACGCCCGCGCGACCTCGCCCCTGGAACTGACGCTGGGCGCGCGCGACGACACCGTGCCGCCGACGGATCCCAACGGGTCGTCGCTGCGGTACAGCGCACTGCGCGACAACCGGTCGTTCTCGGTCGAGGCGGCGCGGCTGTTCGTGCTCTCCACCGAGCTCGAGGGGAGCGCGTACGTGCACGCGGCGGCGGACGTGCGCCAGCGCCTGACGACCGTGAGCGGGGCGCGCGAGCTGCGGAACCGCTCGGGCGCGAGCGCGGACGCGCTGGCATCGGCGGACCTCAAGCTCGACTTCCCCGCGCTGGTGGCGGGGGGGAACGGGGGCTCGCTCTTCGCCGGCTACGCGGACGCGCTCGCCGCGGACGCCAAGGCCGGGGTCTGGAACGCGACCGACGCGCCGGAATCGCAGACGCTGTTCTACGGCGGACGCGGGCCCGAGCTGGCGGTGCGCGTGGCGGCCCACATGGCGGCGAACGCGGCGGACGCCTTCGACCCGGGCACCTCGCCCCGCGAGTTCACCCTCGTGCTCGACCGCACGTTCGAGGACATCAAGGCCATCGACGCCGAGCGCGCCGACGACGAACGCCTGTACGCCCCCTCGCACGAGGGCGGCGAGATGAACATCGGCACGGCGCGCCTCGCGAACTCGCAGCAGAACGCGAGCGACGAGCCGGTGGCGCCGGCGATCAACGTCTTCGGCGTGGAGCCCCAGCCCTTCCTCACGCAGGTGACGACGTTCACCGTGTACGTGGACGCGCCCGACAGCGCCGGGGGCGACGACGAGGAGGGCGACGGCAACCCGCTGATCACGATCAACGGGACGATCAGCCCGACCAACGCCGACTTCCTGTACCGGGTGGTGGCGTTCCAGCTCACGAACCCGTTCAGCGAGGCGGTGACGCTCTCGGGCGACGCGTTCCCCGACGCGGGGCTGTTCCGCGCGACGGACCCGGCGTACCCGCCGCTCGACCGCGACACGGGGTTCTACTACATCGAGTTCGGCGGGAAGTACTTCAAGCTCGCGTCGATGCGCGACCAGGTGTACATCGACACGGCGACCGCGGGCGAGAACCAGTCGAACAACGTGCCGTCGATCGGCGATGACGCGCGGATCGGCGAGTTCGTGGACGCGCCGCCGACGCAGCTCCCGCTCACCATCTCCCCGCTCTCGATCCCCGCGGGCAAGACGATCACGGTGTACACCCTGAGCCAGGTGCAGCGCCGGATCCTGTCCGACCGGCTCGTGCCGGTGGATTCGCAGCTCCAGGGCACGCCCCAGGAAAAGCTGCGCACGACGATCGAGCGCGCGATCGAGAACAATCTCGACACCGACACGGACATCGTCGGCGTGCACGAGATCCCGGAGTTCGACCCCGCGACGGGCGACCTCGTCCTCGTCGGCGCGGGGGCGGACGTGAACCCGCTCCCGGCCGCGGTGAGCGTCGCGAACCTGTACCGCGTTGTGCGCCGCGGGCCCAGCGACGAGAACGGCGAGGGGCGGCGGGTCAACACGTCGATCCCTGCACGCTACTGGGACAACGTGACCGGGCCGGCCACGACGTCGCACGAGATGTACGCCGAGGTGAACAAGCCGGAGAACGACCGGCTGATGGACCGTCTGCGCCTGTCCGGGGCGTCGCTGAACCGGACGATCCCCGCGGGGCAGCAGGACGTGCAGGGCACCGACTCGACCGATTCCAACGATCAGAACGGCTTCACGATCGCGCTGTGGGCGTCGGTTCGTCGCCCGAGCAACCCGGTGACGCCGGTGCCGCTGGGCGCGCTGCCGGCGTACTGCCTGGAGCCCAAGTCGTTCGCCGGCTGGAACGTGGCGGCGACGGACGCGGCGAGCCCGGGGGCGCTGAGCCGCACCGACTTCACGACCTACGAGGGCGGCGGCACCACGCCCCGCATCTGGCGCATCAACATGTCGAACGCGGGCTCGCTGCCGGGCAACACCGCCGGCACGCACCCGGGCTCGATCTCCGGGAGCGCCGTGGGCACCGCGCCGCGCACCAACCCGCTCGTGCCGACGACTTCCTCGTACGCGGCGAACTACCCCGAGCTCACCATGCCCAACGGGCAGTACGGGGCGGCCCTGCGCATCGCGGACACGCTGCTGCCGTGGGGCGTGGGCCCGTGCGAGATGCCGCTGGATCTCGACGGCGACGACGTGACCGATCCTGAACTGCGCTGGACGACGCTTAGCGAGGCGATGGCCGCGGCGCTGGGCTACCAGACGACGTTCGCGACGGGCGACCCGCTGGTGCTCTTCGCGCCCGAGCCGGACCCGACGAACCCGGGCTTCCTGCGCCCGGTGCTGGACCGCGGGCACCTCGTGCTCGATCGCTACACGCCGTTCTTCGACGCGGATTCGAACGGCGTGTTCGACCCCGCGCCCACCGGCAACGACGAGCGGCGCGGGCTCGAGATTCCCGCGGCGATGGCGGTGCTGGACGTCTTCACCGTGCCGCAGTACGCGGCCGAGGGGCTCACGCGGGCGCGCATCGGCACGGTCAACATCAACACCGCGTCGCCCACGGTGGTGCGGTGCCTGCCCCTGGTGAGCCCGCCCCCGCCGACGGACCCGCTGGGCGTGCCCTGGTGGTGGGGCGCCTCGTCGGGGCTTACGCAGGCCTCCGACATCGGCGCGACGATCGTGGCCTATCGCGACAAGATCGACCAGGCCGTCCGGGCCCAGAGCCTGCCCGGCGCGCCGCCCGTCATCACCTTCGCCGACACCAACGGCGGCAACCCCGCGCCGCCCACCACCGCGTACGAGGAGCTCAACGGGCGCGCGACGTGGACCGAGATCACGGCGATCGGCGAGCAGCGCGGGTTCCGCTCGCTGGGCGAACTGCTGGCGGTGCGGTTCCGCGACGGCACGCCCGGCGGGAACGCGATGCCCTCGAACATCGACTTCCTGGGCTTCAACGGCGCGAACAGCAGCCGCATCGGGATGGACCCGGTGTACCACAACGGCCCGTCGGGCGTGGCGATCGACGCGCTGACCGACGAGTACAAGGAAAGGCTCACGATCGTGAACGCGCTGGCGAACACGGTCTCGACGCGGAGCGACGTCTACGCGGTGTGGTTCGTGCTGCACGGGTACAAGCGGGCGGACGTCGAGAACCTCGCGCCGACCGAGCCGCTGGTGCCGTCGGTGCAGCGTCGCTTCCTGATGGTGCTCGACCGCTCCAACGTGACAAGCCGCGGGCAGAAGGCGAACGTGCTGCTCTTCCGCGAGGTGCCGGTGAGCGCCCGCTAGGCACGCCGCCCGCGACGACAACCCGAGTCAGCCCCCACCCTCCGCTGCGGTGCGTCACCCGGCGGGGGGTTTTTTGTTGCGCGTGCGGCGGGTGAGTGGGTGAAGCGGGGGCGCGGGGGCGGAGGCGCCAGCGCGAGCGGCGGCCCGCGTACGATGCGCCGACAGGGTGTAGCTCAGCTTGGTAGAGCGTGTGGTTTGGGTCCACAAGGCCGCTGGTTCGAATCCAGTCACCCTGATTTTCAGTGTGCGTGTGCTGGGAGCACCGATGTCCATGGAACTGCACGTCTTTCTCTCCGAGCGCACTCTCCCTGATGTTCGGCGATGGCAGGCCGCGATCGACGCGCACGGCTTTGACGTGAAGCTCGATTCCGATGTAGACGTTGGGACGCACTCGGGTTTTTTGCCCGCTGTGTTCAGGGGGCGAAGCAGCGGCTTTGAGTTTGATGTGACGCCTGCGTCCGATGTGGTGGAGGCATACCCAGACATTTCCGGGCTGTCCGGTTTGGACATCGTGGCGAACTTCCGCTGGGGTGGGGATCTCAACGAGATGACCTGCGCACTGGCGGCAGCCGCGGCGCTCACAACAATTGTCGGGGGCGTTTGTTTCGATCCGCAGGAAGGTGAATGCCGTGACGCTTCCGGCACGGTCAAGGAAGCTCAATCTGTCATCGCGGCGGCCGATAGTTGAACGACGGTTCCAAGTGGCCGGAGCGTACCGAGCGAGTTGCGAACGCCCGCCCCGAGAAGTTCCATTGGCGTACTGTCACCCTGATTTCCGCAGCCGAGGTTGAACTCCGTTGCAAGAGCCATGGCTGGAAGAGTCGTCGACATCCTGAGCCACCAAAGTGGGAAGCTCCGTGTAATCATCTTCCAGCGCGATGATGGCTCTTTCGGATTCGAAGACCAGAGGTTCAGCGATGAACCCCTGGAGCGGTGCTGGATTCCGAGGGGCCGCTACTCGGTGTCGTTCTGCGACTCCGCCGAACGCGCAACGGCTGAAGCTCGGGGACGGGTCGATTGGCTTGCAAGTTCCGAAACAACTCCTGCAACGATCGCTCCCACTCACGAACGCCCGTGAGCCGGAGTTCAACTGGCGTACTGTCACCCTGATTCTTCAAGAGGCCGTGCCCTTTGGCCAGCAGGTCGCAGGGCGCTTCTGTTGCGGCGCAATGATCCTGATCGATGATCGTCCGACATGAGATCCACCGCCGGCTCCGCACGATCCACTCATCACACCACGTACCCGCAACGGAGATGTCCCATGAACCTGCGACTGACGTCCGCCTTCGCACTCCTCGCGTTCGCAGCATGCCTTGGCGCGGTTCAGCCCGCGGCGGCGCAGAGCACGCCCCCTGCGCAGGCCCCGGTTGAGGCCGCGGATCAGGCCAAGCCCGAAGGTGTCGGTGCGGTGGGCGGGGAGTGGATCTACGTGGAGGATCGCACCGAGGGCCAACCCGTCGAGCGGTTGGGGCCGCCCATGGCCTCGAAGTTCACGATGCGCGTGGACGAAGCCGGGGACGCGGTCGTTCTGAACGGGCACGGCTCCGGTCACCGCGACGTGCGCGTCGCGCTGGACGGCTCGCCGACCGTGATCACCGAGCAGAGCGGGCGGGTCGTGCGGTACCGCGGCTCGTGGAAGGACGGCGTGTTCGAGTACGAAGTCGATTTCGGGCGCGAACCCGGCAAGCCCGGGATCGGCATGATCCGCCGGCGATTCCAGGTCACGCCCGAGGGGCTGGTCGTGCGCGTCGCCGTGGATCCGCCGGCGAACGGTGGGGGGTCCGAAGCAGTGGGGCTGTACCGCCACGCCGAGGACATCCCGATGCCGACGCCGGCCGAGGCCGTGATCGCCGATGTGGCATGGATCGCCGGGGCATGGGTCGGGACGCGGCCTTCGGGGTCGTCGATGGAGGAGCGGTGGAGCCCGCCGCTGGGCGGGGCAATGCTCGCGGTATCGCGCGCGGTGAACTCGAGCGGGAAGATGGTCGCGTTCGAGTACCTGCGGATCGTCGAGCGCGAGGGCGGGCTGGTGTACTCCGCGCAGCCGGGCGGCGCGCCGAAGACCGACTTTGTGCTCACGGAGGTCGGCCCGACCGAGGCCGGCGGCAAGCGCGCGGTCTTCGACAACCCGCGCCACGACTACCCGAAGCGCATCGTGTACGAACTTTCGGCCGACGGCAAGCTCACCGCCACCACCGGCTACATGAAGGGCGGCACGCCCCGCCGCTATGAGTTCACGCGCGAGGGCCAGTAGGCCTCGACCTTAGCTCGCTCCCACCGTCACCCCAGCAGCCGAAAGTGGTGCAGGGCGGACACGACGAGGGTGTGGTGGATGACGCCGCGGCGGACGAGTGAGTCGATGTCGCCGACGGGCACGAGGCGTGTAGCGATTTCTTCGTTGGGGTCGAGGTGCTGGTCGCCGCGGGGGTGGGCGTTGAGGACGAGCCCGGTGTGGACGCGGTTGTTCATCATGGCGGGGTTGGCGGAGACGACGCCGATGATGCCGCGGTAGTCGCCGGCGAAGCCGGTTTCTTCGGCGAGTTCGCGGACGCATGCGGCGTCGGGCGTTTCGCCGGGGTCGACGATCCCGCCGGGGAGTTCGAGGGTGACCTCGCCGGTGCCGTGCCGGTACTGCTCGATCATGACGACGTGGGCATCGGGCGTGACGGCGACGACGTTGACCCAGTCGGCGGTGTCGAGCATGACGAACGTGCCGGCGCGCCCGGGCGTGCCGGTGGATTCGCAGAGGCGTTCGAGCACGGTGAAGATGCGGGTCGTGGCGATGGTGCGGGGCGGGCCGGCGCGCCAGGGTTTCACGAGCGAGAGGTAGTCGCCGGGCGGGGCGTTTGTGGCCTCGTGCGTGCTGCGCGGCGTGTGATCGGTCATGCTCCGTGTCCTCCGGGAGGTGTATCGACCGGCCGAACGCCGCGGCACGAGCGTGGCGGGGACTCGCCGGGCGGGCGAGGCACGGAGGGCGAAAGCCGCGCCCGGTGATTCCAAAGAAGGGTACGTGGTACTCGAAACAATCATGGGGCTGTGTGTGGGTGTTGCGCTGGCGGCGGCGTGCGGGCTGCGGGTCTTTGCGCCGCTGCTGGTCGTGGGCATGGGGGCGAACCTGGGCGCGGTCGAGCTCGGCGAGTCGTTCGCGTGGATGGGCACGTGGCCGGCGTTGCTGTCGTTCGGCGTCGCGACGGTCGTAGAGACGGCGGCGTCGTCGTGGCCCTGGCTGGATCACGCGCTGGACGCGGCCGCGGCGCCGCTGGCGCTCGTCGCCGGGGCGATTTTGACCGTGTCCCAGCTCGACCATCTGCACCCGGCGCTGGCGTGGGGCTCGGGCATCGTGGCGGGGGGCGGGGTGGCGAGCGCGACGCAGGTGAGCGGCGTGAGCGTGCGGGGCGTCTCGACCCTCACGACGGGCGGGCTGCTGAACCCCGTGCTGAACTCGATCCAGAGCCTCCTGGCGACGGTGCTGTCGGTGCTTGCGGTCGTGGTGCCGGCGGCGGCGGCGGGGATCGTGCTGATCGTGGCGGCGCTGGGCGTGCGGTGGTACCTGCACCGGCGGGGGCGCCGGGCGCGGGTGGCGGCGGCGCTGGCGGGGTAGTTCCGCGGGGTTCGGGGGGGCGTACCCTCGCCCATGATCCACCCGTGGCACGACGTCACGCCGGGTGTCGACGGGCACGAACTGCCCGCGTCGTTCCGCGCAATCGTCGAGATCCCCAAGGGCAGCAACAACAAGTACGAGCTCGACAAGTCCTCGGGCATGCTGTGCCTGGACCGCGTGCTGTCGTCGGCGGTGTACTACCCGGCGAACTACGGGTTCATCCCGCAGACGCTCGCCGAGGACGACGACCCGCTCGACGTGCTGGTGTACTGCATGGAGGAGATCCCGCCGCTGTGCCTCTGCCACGCGCGGGCGGTGGGGCTGATGACGATGGTGGACCACGGCGCGCCAGACCACAAGATCATCGCGGTGCTCGAGGCCGACCCGGTGTACAGCGAGTTCAAGAAGGCGAGCGACTTTCCGCGGCACATCTTCAAGATGCTCAAGCGGTTCTTCGAGGACTACAAGACCCTGGAGGGCAAGGCGGTGGCGGTGGACGAGGTGATGCCCGCGGAGGCGGCGCACGCGGTGATCGAGGACAGCCTGCAGCGGTACGAGCGGGCGCGTCGGACGGGCGCGCTGCCCGGGCTGGCGTAGCGCGGGAGCACGCGATGGAACTCGACATCGAACGCGTGCTGGTGAGCCGCGAGGCGATCTCGCGGCGCGTGGCGGAGCTGGGCGGCGACATCGCGCGCGACGTGCAGGGGCAGGTGCGCCCGGACGACCCGCCGCTGGTGATCCTGCCGATCTTGACCGGCTCGATGATCTTCGTCGCCGACCTCGTGCGCCACCTGCCGATGAAGCTGCGCCTGGAGCTGGTGGGGGTGTCGAGCTACCCGGGCAAGTCGATGGCGAGCAAGGGCGTGTCGATCCGGCACGAGCTGCCCCCGACGCTCGGCGGGCGCCACGTGCTGGTCGTCGACGACATCCTCGACAGCGGGCACACGTTGGATGTCGTGACGCGCCTGGTGCGCGAGCAGCGCCCGGCGAGCGTGCGCTCGTGCGTGCTGCTGCGCAAGCCCGGGAAGTCCACGCTCGCGATCACGCCCGACTACGTCGGGTTCGACATCCCCGACGAGTTCGTCGTGGGGTACGGGCTCGACTACGACGGGTACTACCGCAACCTGCCGGACATCGCCACGCTCCGCCCGGAGGCGCGTTAGGCGTGGCGCGTGCCCTGCCGCACGGGACGGTGGTGGTGCGTCCGGCGTGGCGGTCGGTGGCCGCGCGCAGCCTCGGCGTGCTGGTGTGGTGCGCGGCGCTCTGGGCGCTCCTGATCGTGGCGCGGGGCGTGCTCCCGCCGACGGTCTTGGGCTGGGCGACGGGCCCGGTCGTGCGGGCGGGGTTGGGCGTGCTGCTGATCGTCGCGGGGCTGAAGCTCGGGCAGGAGATCGTGATCCGCCTGTCGCGGGCGTACACGCTGGGGCCCCGCACGCTCACGTCGACCTACGGGGTCTTCCGCCGCACGCGGGTGGAACTGCCCCTGGCGAACGTGCAGCAGGCGGCCCTGGACAAGACGCTCGCCGAGCGGCTGTTCGGGCTGGGAACAATCGTCGTGACGACCGCCGGGTCGCAGACCATCGACCTGGCGTGGGTGGCGGTCGCACGCCCCGAGGAGCGCCTCGCGATGATCAACACGGCGGTGGAGCGCGCCAGGCATCCGGAGCGCGGGGTGCGCGTCTTCGGGCTCGCGGGGGGCGTGGGGTCGGGCAAGAGCGCGGTGGGCGCCATCCTGGCCGAGCGGGGCTACCTGGTCGTGGACTCCGACAAGGAGGCGAAGGCGGCCCTGGACCGGCCGGAGGTGCTGGGGCAACTCGTGCGGTGGTGGGGGAAGCGGGTTGTGCGCGAGAACGGCACGGCCGACCGCGCGGCGATCGCGGAGATCGTGTTCGGTGATGCGGGCGAGCGGGCGCGCCTGGAGGGGCTGGTGCACCCGCTGGTGAAGGCCGGTCGGGGGCAGTTGGTGGCGCGGGCGGCGGCGGAAGGGCGCCCGGGGGTGGTGGTGGATGCGCCGCTGCTGTTCGAGGCGGGGTCGGACGCGGAGTGCGACGCGGTGATCTTTGTTGAGGCGCCGCGTGACGTGCGTGTGAAGCGGGTGCGGGAGACGCGCGGGTGGGACGAGGCGGAGCTGGACCGGCGGGAAAAGGCTCAACTGCCGCTGGAGGAGAAGCGTCGCCGATCCGATATCGTGGTGGTCAACGATTCGGGCCTGGAACGGCTGCGCGAGCGCGTGCTGGCGGCGCTGGACGCGTGGAGCCCGGGCTCCGAAGATGGTGAATCCCTGTCAAGAGTCTGAAACATCCGGGGCCCATCCGGGGTATACTTCTTCGTGCCACGTCGGGGGTGGCGTCGGGCGAAACCGGCGCCGGTGTCGATGAGACCCTCCCGGGCACGCACGACGATCCACTTCAACAGGACCGAGACGCCCGCGACGGCGCGCGATCCCTTGCAACCGGAAGATGTCCGAATCAGATGAAGCCTCGCGTGCCGTGCGGCACGCGCCCGGCGTCGGCCGGTTGAGGCATTTGCACGTGGGGGTCCCCCCGCGTTCCATGGGCTGTCGGAGGCACGCACACACTCGTCGGGGCATCCCCGACGGCCCGTCCGCGCTCAGTCGCCGCAGTGGTGAGGCGTGGGGTATCGAGTACGCAGCATGGCGAAGACAACACAATCCGTGACCGAAGACAAGCCCTCCAAGCCGCTGACGCCCGCCGAGGGGCGCGCCCGCAAGTCGCCCAAGCGCGACGACGCCGACGCGCCGCGCCCGGCCGAGCCGGTGGCGGTGCCCGCGCCCGAGACGCCCCGTCCGAGCCCGCGCCCCGACGCGCCGCCGCCGCCGCGTACCGAACCGATGGCGGCCCGGGCCGAGGCGCCACGCTCGGCGCCGGCCGAAGGACGCCCGCAGGGCAACGGCGGCAACCAGCCCACCGGGGGCTCGCCATCCGGTGGCGGCGAGCCGCGTGCTCAGAACGGCGGCCCGAACGGTGGTCCGAATGGTGGCC
This sequence comes from Planctomycetota bacterium, assembly GCA_033763975.1. Taxonomy (NCBI): domain Bacteria; kingdom Pseudomonadati; phylum Planctomycetota; species Planctomycetota bacterium. The sequence goes on along the minus strand of JANRJM010000003.1, from coordinate 30,919 downwards.
CGAACGGCGGGCCAAATGGCGGGCCCAGCGGTGGGGAATCGCGCGGCGACGCGCCGGCCGGGCCGAACTTCGGGGCCGGTGGGCCGCGCCCGCAGCAGGGTGCGCCTGGCCCGTCAGGGATGGGCCAGTCAGGGATGGGCCAGTCGTCGGGTGCCGGCGGCTATCCGGGCTCGCAGGGCTACCCGGGCCAGCAGGGCTACCCCGGCCAGGGCGGGATGAACTTCGGACGCCGGAAGAAGAAGCGTCGCAAGGGCGGCATGGGCGTGCCCGCGGGCATGGGTGGCCCGCCGATGCACGCGCACCCTAGCCAGCGGTTCGATTCGTTCCTGCCGAGCGATGACGAGCTGGAGCGCGAGGCGGCGGAACTCGAGCGGGTCGTCCGCTCGACGGACGCGGGGGCGATCGCCGACGCGCCGAGCATCGGCGAGCTGCAGCGCATGCAGTTGGACGACCTGCACGGGGTCGCGATCAAGGAAGGCTTCACGGACGTCCAGCAGATCCCCAAGCAGGACCTGATCTTCAAGATCCTCAAGGCCCGGGCGGCGCGCCAGGGGCTGATGGTGGGCGAGGGGTGCCTGGAGATCATGCAGGACGGGTTTGGGTTCCTGCGTTCGCCCGAGCAGAGCTACCTGCCCGGGCCCGACGACATCTACGTCTCGCCGACGCAGATCCGCCGGTACGGGCTGCGCCGGGGGATGGTGGTGCGGGGGCTGATCCGCCCGCCCAAGGAGAACGAGCGGTACTTCGCGCTGCTGCGGGTGCAGCAGGTGAACGGGCGTGACCCGCAGAAGGTGCACGGGCTGCGGAACTTCGAGGACCTGACGCCCCTGCACCCGGAGAAGCGGTTCATCCTGGAGACGGCGCCCGACGAGATCGAGTGCCGCGTGGTCGACCTGGTGACGCCGATCGGCAAAGGGCAGCGCATGCTGATCGTGGCGCCGCCCCGCACGGGCAAGACGGTGCTGATGCAGAAGATCACCAAGGCGATCAGCCGGAACTACAAGGACACGTTCATCATCGTGCTGCTGGTGGACGAGCGTCCGGAGGAAGTGACAGACTTCCGGCGCAACTGCGCGGGCGAGAAGGTGGAGGTCGTCGCGAGCACGTTCGACGAGCAGAGCCACCGCCACGTGCAGGTGTGCGAGATGGTGATCGAAAAGGCCAAGCGGATGGTCGAGTTCGGGGACGACGTGGTGATCCTGCTGGACTCGATCACGCGCATGGCCCGGGCGTACAACGCCGAGATGCCCCACTCGGGCAAGATCATGACGGGCGGGCTGGACAGCAACGCGCTGCAGCGTCCGAAGAAGTTCTTCGGGGCGGCCCGCGCCATCGAGAACGGCGGGTCGCTCACGATCATCGGCACCGCGCTGGTCGACACCGGCTCCAAGATGGACGAGGTGATCTTCGAGGAGTTCAAGGGCACGGGCAACGCCGAGCTGCACCTGGACCGCAAGCTCGTCGAGAAGCGGACGTACCCCGCGATCGACGTGGCGGCGTCGGGCACGCGGCGCGAGGAACTGCTCCTTGACCGCAAGGAAAAGGAACTCGTCGACCGCCTCCGCAAGGTGCTCAGCGACATGAACACCGTCGACGCGATGGAGCTGCTCAAGACGCGACTGAAGAAGGTGAAGACCAACGCCGAGTTCCTGATGACGATGGCGCTGGGCTAAGCTCCGCGCGCGGAGCCTCCTGGAGCAATCGCCGTGCATCACACGTTCTGGCGGGTCGTGGCGGTCGGCATCATCGGCGGGACGGCGTGCGCGCCGTGGAACGGGGCGCTCGCGCAGGACGCCCCGCCCACGAGCATGCCGGTCTCGCCCGTGCGGGCGGCGGCCAGCACCCAGACGGACCTGCGCGCCTTCACCGCGCGATCGATCACGCGCCTGGCGCTGCTGGACCTCCGCGCCAGCCCGGGCGCGCTCCCCGCCGACTTCGCCATCACCGCCGACCTGCTCGCCCTGGCCGAGCGCCACGCGCCCGGCGACGCCGACATCGTGCGCCGCCGGGCCGAGGCCGCGTGGAACGCCGGCGACCTCGACACGCTGCTCGCCTGCACCCGGCGCGTCATCGAGCTCGACCCCGCCGACACGGTGGCGCAGCTCCGCCTCATCACCGCGCGCATCGGGCGCCTGCAGACGGTGCGCGAGCGGCTGGCGGCGTACGAGAGCTTCCTGGGCGAGCGCGGTGCGTCGCTCGACGCGAGCGTCCGCAGCCGCCTGGCGCTCGACGCGGCGCTGCTCCGCCGCGAGACGGGGGACGACGCGGGGTTCGTGGAGCACTTGCGGCGCGCGCTGACGCTGGACGCGACGAACAAGGACGCGGCGCTCCTGGCGTACACGTACTTCTCGTCGCGCCTCGACGACCGCGCGGGGCGCGTCGACCTGCTGTCGAACCTGCTCATGGCCGACCCGCTCGACTCGCGCACGCTGCGCCTGCTGCGCGACGAGTTCGCTCATGCCGGCGCGTTCGAGAGCGCGCGGCGGTTCCACGTCATCGAGCGGGCGGTTGAGACGGTGGCCGGGCGCCAGCCCGACGACGCGTTCTCCGTCGAGGGGTTCGTGCTTGATTGGATGATCAACGGCCCGGCGTCGGTCTCGAACGCGATGGACGTGCAGGTGGAGTCGCGCCGGGCGGAGGTCGCGTACGCCGCCCAGGTCGACCCCACGCGCCTCGAGGGGCCCAACGTGCTGCGTCCGGAGGACGTGCGTCTGGACATCCCGTACGAGCAGGTCCGGGCGCTCACGCTGCACCTGCAGGGCGAGGAGAAGCGCGAGGGGCTGGAGCGGTCGGTGGCGGACCTGGGCGCGACGGTCTTCGACAAGATGAACGCGCTGACGGACCCGACCCGCCGCCCGCCGAACATCACCGAGGCGCAGGCGCACGAGGCGTCGTACTCCGTGATCCTCGAGATGTACATGCTCCGCTGCCTGGTGGGGGCGCAGACCGACGAGCAGATGGAGGGCATGAACCAGGTGGTGGCGAGCCTGCAGGGCGGCGCCGCCGACCCGCGCGCGGTGGCGGCCAACGCGTGGAAGGCCGTGCGCGCGGGCGATTACGCCTGCGGCACGCAGGAGTTCCCGCCCGAGCAGGGCTCGCTCTGGCTGACGCTGGCGCGCGCCACCGCGCGCGAGCGCACGGGCGACGTGCGGGGCGCGGCGGCGCTGTTCCGCGAGGCCGCCGCCATGCTCCCGCTCAACCCGCTTTGCGCGTACGCGGAGTCGCGGTCGCGGGCGCTGGGGACGGACGAGGCCCGGGCGCGGGAGATCGCCGACGCGCGGGCGCGCGAGCAGGCGATCCCCGGGTGGGTGGATCAGCTCGTCGCGGCGCCGCGACTGTCCGTGTCGCTCGGCGTCGACCTGGAGCCCCGCACGCCCGAGCCGATCGAGCCGGTCTACGCGCGCGTGCGCCTGCGCAACGTGAGCCCGATTCCGCTGGGCATGGGCTCGGCGCGCACCCTCAACACGCGGTTCTTCTTCGGCCCCAGCCTCGAGACCGGCATCCGTTCGCGCAGCGACATGACCACCGGCGAGGTCTTCGAACTCGACCGGCGCCTGCGCCTCAACCCGGGCGAACAGCTCGACGTGACGCTGTGGCCCGACGTCGGGCTCATCGGCTGGCTGCAGGAAGTCGGCTCCGACCGACCGTCGCGCGTGCGGTGGCGCGTGATCCAGGGCTTCGAATCGCGGTCCGACGGGCGACGCGAGCGCGGGCCCGGCTGCGTCGAGGCCACGACCAACCTCGTCGCGCGCGAGGCGCTCCCCGAGTCGCGCATCCCCCAGAGCCGCCTCATCGCGCGGCTCGAGGCACCGCCCGCGGACGAGGCGCCCGCGCTGCTCGTGGCGGCCCGCACCCGTCTCATGGGCGGAGAGCCCGCCGCGCAGCCTCTCGAAGACCCCGCGCCCCTCGTCGAGGCGCTCGTCAAGGCGTACCCGACCTGGCCGCCCGCGGTGCGCCTTCTGGCGGTCACCGTGCTCCCGGGGGCGGCGACGTACCCGGTGGTGACCCCGCTCGACGAGGTCATGGCGCAGGACACGGACCCCGACGTGCGCATGGTGAGGCTTGTCACCCGCGTGACGAACCCCGAAGACGCCGGGCTCGTGGCGGCGACGACGTCGGACATCCCGGCGCTCGCCCGCGTGGCGGCGTCGCACCGCGAGCGGCTCGCCGCGGGGCGCGCCACGCTCGCGCACACCGGCCCTGTGGCGTCGCCCGTCCGCACCCCGCAGCGATAGGACGCGCGTGCCCGACGCCCCCAGCCAGCACCGAGCGCGGCGCGCGTGGCGGATCGCCGGCGCGCTCGCGGGCCTGGCGTTGCTCGCCGCCGCGGTGCGGGCCGTGTGGATGAACGCCGCCGCGTTCGACGCCGTCCGCGGCGCCCTCGCCGACGCCCCCGCCTGGCGCATTGCGCTGTTGGGCCTGCTGCCGGTGGTCAGTTGGATGCTCACGAGCGGGGTGTTCACGGCGCTGACGACGGCGCGGCACCCGGTGCGCACGCGCTACATGGCGGCGCTCGTGGGCGCGTCGTGGCTGCTGAACTACCTGCCCTTTTCGCCCGGGCTGCTCGCGCGCGTCGCGTACCAGAAGCGCGTGCTGGAGATCCCCGTCCGCACGTCGGCGCGCATCGTCGCCGAGTCCATCGTGCTCGGGCTGGCGGGCGGGTGCGTGCTGCTGGGCGAACTGGCGTGGCTGCCCCGCACGTGGATGCTGCGGGGCGGGGGCATCGGCGGGCTGTCGCTGGGCGTGCTCGCGGGCGTGCTGTTGGCGGGCGCGCTGCGCGGGCGGGTGCCGGTGCTCGGGGCGGCGTACGGCGTGGCGCTGCTGCTCAAGTACGCCGACACGCTCGCGTGGTCGCTGCGCTACTGGACGATCTTCGCGCTGCTGGGCGTGCCGATCTCGGCGACGCAGGCCGTGGCGATCGCGCTGGTCGCGCAGGTGTCGATGCTCGTCCCCGGGCTGGCGAACGGGCTGGGGGTGCGCGAGTGGACGGTGGGTCTGCTGGCGGGCGCGCTGCCGGCGTGGATGGCCTGGGGCGCGGGCGCATCGCCGGACGTGGCGGTCGCGCTCAGCGCCGACCTGTCGTTGCGGGCGCTGGAAGTAGGGGCGGCGGTCGTGGTCGGGGCGGCGTGCGCGTGGCGGCTGGCACGGGGTCGAACGCGGTTCGCCCCCCGTTCGTAGGATCTTCGGACGCTCGGAACACTTATCGTGCTCAAGGCGAATCCGCCCGCGGTCGAAGTCGTAGAACCGGGTGGTGGAGGACGGGCGGGCGGCGTCCACGGCAGGACCCGAGTGCGAGCGCGCAGGCTGCGTCATGGTGAACAAGATCGAACAAGACCACCAGCGTTTCCGCGAGATCGTTCGCGGCAAGCTGCGCAAGGACCTGCGCCGGTTCCTGGGGCGGGGCGAGTTGATCGCGCGCGAGGGGCGCCGGGCCGTCTCCGTGCCCATTCATGACATCGACATCCCGACGTTCCGGTACGGGGATAACTCGGGCGGCGTCGGGATGGGCGAAGGCGAAGAAGGCCAGGGCGTCGGCCAGCCCGGGAAGGGCAACCAGGGGCAGGGCGGCGAGAACGAGGGGCAGCACATCCTCGAGGTGGATGTGTCGCTGGAGGAACTGGCGGACATCCTGGCGGAGGAACTGCGCTTGCCGCGGATCAAGCCGCGGGGCGAGCACCGGATCACGACGATCCGCGACAAATACACGGGGCTGCGTCCGGTGGGCCCGCAGTCGCTGCGGGTGTTCAAGCGGACGTACCGCGAGGCGCTGAAGCGACAGTTGGCGATGGGGACGTACGACCCGGCGAACCCGGTGATCATCCCGATCAAGGACGACCTGCGGTACCGTGCGTGGAGCGAGATCAAGAACCCGCAGAGCAACGCGGTGATCGTGTACATGATGGACGTCTCGGGATCGATGGGTGACGAGCAGAAGGACCTGGTCCGGCTGGAAGCGTTCTGGATCGACACGTGGCTGCGCCGGAACTACGAGGGGATCGAGAGCCGCTACATCGTGCATGATGTGAAGGCGGCGGAAGTGGACAAGAAGACGTTTTTCTCGGTGAAGGAAGACGGCGGGACGCGGATCAGCTCGGCGTACCAGTGCTGCAAGGAACTGCTGGACCAGCACTACGACCCGGCGGACTGGAACGTGTACCTGTTCCACTTCACGGACGGGGACAACTCGTCGGACTCGGACAACCGCCAGTGCGTGCGGCTGCTGCGCGAGCAGTTGCTGACCCGGGTGAACATGTTCGGCTACTGCCAGGTCGCGAGCGCGTACGGGAGCGGGAGCTTCCTGGGAGTGCTGCACGACTCGTTCCCGGACGGGATGGCCGACGAACTGGGCCCGCGGCTCATCACGAGCAAGGTGGGCGGTCGCGACGACATTCTCGAGTCGCTGCGGACGTTCTTTCTCCCGGGGCGATAGGTCGCGGAATCTCCCGGCGCGGATGGGGCGAACAGGTTCAGGAGGATCGCTGTCCGGCGGTAGACTGGGCGCGACCGACGTGTGGAAGTCGCCCGGTGTTTATCTTCCCGCTGTACGCCGTGCTGGTGTGGTATGGCTGCTTCAAGTGGCGAAGGCGATTCCTCGGGGTCGCATCGCTGGTCGCCGGGCTGGGCGGCGTGCTGCTGCTGGGATGGGTAGACGTGCAGGTGTCTCGCTGGCTGACGAGCGAGTTCCCCATGCCCGGGTTCTTGCTGCTGCTGGCGGGCGAGGGCGGCATCATGCTGCTGGTGGGGAGCTATCTGGTGGCGCTCCCGCGAGAGCGGGTGCGCGTGCCGTGCCGCGGGTGCCGGTACGAACTGGACGGCCTGGAGCACGCGAACCCGACGTGCCCGGAGTGCGGGCTCGCGCACGCGGCGTCGAAACCCCGGCGGGTGCGCTGCCGCCGGTGCGGCGACGTGGAAGTATCGCCCACGACTCTGTGCGCGCGGTGCGCGGCGCCCGAGCCGGCGATGCTGGCGGAGTAGCGATCAGCCGCGGACGAAGCGGTAGGCCGCGCCCAGGAGCAGCACGCTCAGGGGCATACCGACGATGATGCCGAGTTGGAGGCGACGGAGGCTGGACTCGGACATGGGGCCGATCATGGACGTCGCCTGCGCGGTGGGCGTCTGGGCGATGAGGGCGTCGAGGTCGGCGAGCCAGTAGACCGAGGACTCGAAGAGCTCGAGGTTGCCGGGGTTGCGCAGGGCGGCCCGTCCGTCGACGCTCATCATCGCCTGCGAGACCGAGTCGATGAACCAGCTGTTGGACCCGATGATCACGGCGCGCTGCGGCTTCTTGCCGACCTCGAAGCGCTGCACGGAGGCGGCGAGGAGCCACTGCTGCCCGCGGGCGCTCTCCTTGCCCTCGGGCCAGCGCCCGTCGCGTCCGTCGTCGTAGACGGGCTGGTCGGCCGGCGGGATGAGCGAGCGCGCCTCGGGCGGGGTCTGCCAGATGCGCAGCCACTGCGATTCGGTCCAGAGGGTGGAGGACGCGTCCACGCTGAGCAGCGGGACCATGGTGAGTCGGACGCGGTCGGGGGCCGGGCGCTCGACGAGCGTGATCGGCCAGGTCACGGCGGTGGGGAGCCCGTGCATGGCGCCGTTGAGGGGCGTGGCGCCGTCGAGGGCCTGCGTGAGGAGGGCGGTCTCGACGGTGCGCCCGCGGGTCGAGAAGAGTTCGCGTACGAGCGGGCGCCCGGTGTCGGCGGCCAGGCCGAAGTGCGCGAGCACCTGCACGGTGGGGTCGGGCTCGCCGTAGCCCGGCAGCACCGAGGGGTTCATGCACAGCAGCACGTTCTCGTTGCGCGTGACGAGCTGCTCGAGCACCTCGCCCAGGCGCGCGGCGCGCTGCGCCCCGGAGACGCCCCCGGCGCGCGGGGCGGCGGCGGAGGAATCCGGGGCGATCGAGACGTACACGATGGGGCGGGCACGCGCGGGGTTGCGGGCCTCGGGGTCGACCGCCAGCAGCGACGGGGGCGTCTCGCTCAGCACGACGGACCACTCGACAACGTCGATGCCCCGCAGGCGCATGCGCTGGAGCAGTCGCTGGAAGAGCTGCGGCTGGTCGAGGAGCGTCGTGGACTCCGCGTGCACGAGCATGACGATGGGCTGACGGGGGGTGAGGAGCGCGGCGAGCGACGAGGTGACCAGTTCCTCGGCGCGCCGGCGGACGTCGGTGGCGGACATCCCGCCGACGTCCAGGACGGGGGCGGTGGGGAAGAGCGACTCCATGTCGATCGCGGCGATGCCCCCGCCGGGCGGGCCGACGACGAGCGCCGCCGAGCCGCGCTCGAGCACGTCGGTCACGCGGAGCAGGTCGGGGCGCTTGAGCTTGCGGAGAGAATCGAGGACGACGCCGGCCTGGTCGCGGCGTTGCTCGACGCCCGGGATCGCGGGGGCGGCCTGCTCGGCGAACGGGGAGTTGGCCATCGGGCCGTTGCTGAGCGTGCGGAGCTGGCGGGCGATGTCGGCGAGCAACTGCACGGTGTGGTCGAGGCGCTGGACGAGGATGACCGACGCCCGATCGGTGGCGGGGAGCGGGGTCTGGCCGAGGCGCGAGCGGAGCGCCTCGGCGGATTGCGAGGCGCCGTCGGTGAGATCGCGGGAGGCCAGGCGCGTGCGTGCGGCGAGCTGCTCGAGCGTGCGGCGGTGCGCGAGCATCTCGGTCGTCGAGCCGGGCATCCCCTCTTGCAGCTGCGCGAGCATCGGGGCGAGGGTGTCGCCCAGGTAGCTGCTCAGGGCGACGACGCCAGCGTTCGCGAGCTCGACCGTCGCGGTCTGCTCGGCCAGCACGCTGCGGTCGCGCTCGACCAGTTCGCCGACGAGCTGGTTGTACGCGCCCAGCCCGCGCGTGGAGTTCGTGTCGATGGGCGTCCAGGAGAACAGCGGCTGGTGACGCTGCATCGCGTCCAGCACGTCGGTGACGCCCTGCCAGGCGCGCCGGTCGATCGTGGCGATGTCCGCGGCGATCACCAGGCGGTGGGGCGTCTCGAGCGCGTCGAGCGTGCGCTCAGTGCGGGGCGCGAGCGACTGCTCGTTCATCGTGGTCACGTCCGGGCGCAGGCGGAAGCGCTCGGCGAGCACCACGCCCAGGACGAGCGCGATCGTCGCGCAGCCCATCACGACGCCCGCCAGCAGGCGGGCACGCGACTTCGCCGAGCCGGTCCGCACGCGCGGCGCCGGCGGGCGCGCCGGGGGCGGCGGCGGGGCAGGGATGCGGCCACGTGCGGGGAGGGTGGTCATGTGGTCAGCGCCAGCGGCGCAGCTCCGTGACGCAGGCCGCGCCCGCGAGGAACCAGACGGACGTCAGCAGGAAGAACGCGACGTGGGCGGTGTCGATGACGCCCTTGGCGAAGTCGGCGATGCGCGAGGACAGGGCAAGGGCGTACAGGACCGGGCGCGCGCCCGAGGGCAGGAAGTCGGCGGCGGCGGGGGCCATCAGCAGCGCGAGCATCGCGAACAGCGAGATGAGAAACGCGAGCGTGGAGTTCGGCGTGAGCGACGACGCGAACGTGCCGATGGCGAGCGCCAGCCCGCCCACCAGCACCAGGCAGAGGTAGCCGGCGAGGATCGGACCCAGGTCCATCGGGATGGTCGAGGCCCGGTCGAGCACGACCACGTAGAGCCCCGTCGGCGCCAGCATGGTGAGCAGGAACACGAACCCGCCGAGGAACTTGCCCAGCACGATCGCGGCGGACGTCGTCGGTGCCGTCAGGAGCGATTCGATCGTGCCCGCACGGATCTCGTCGGCGAGGAAGCGCATCGAGATCGCCGGGGCCACCGGCAGCAGCAGCCACCCGGAGACCGCGAAGAAGTCGCGCAGGCTCGCGGGCCGCCCCGGCGCGAGCACGAAACGCCCGAACACCAGCCCGGTGAGCAGCAGGAAGAGTGCGATGATCACCCACCCCGCGGGCGTGCGGAAGTACGACGTGAGTTCGCGCCGGGCGATGGTCGCCAGGCCCTTCATGCCGCGGCCTCCTTCGCGGGCGCGGGGGCGGGCGCCGGGGCCGGCGGCGCGGGGGCGGGCGGGTCAAGCAGCGAGGCGAAGACGGCCTCGAGCGAGGGCAGCGCGGCACGCAGCTCGCGCACCATGACGCCCGCGCCGGTGGCCGCGTTCCAGATGTGCTCGCGGATGTCGGGCGCGCCGGGGTTGACCGTGATCGTCCACTCCGTCCACGTCGCGCCCGTCGGGCCCGGGTCGCGCACCGAGCGAGAGGTCACGCCCGTCACGTGCGGGAGGCTCTGCCACAGACGCATCAGGCGTTCGCTCTCGCCCAGGCGCGCCTCGCGGGTCTGCACGATGAAATCGCCACCCGCGGCCCGGGTGAGCTCGGCCGGCGTGCCGTCGGCCTTGAGGCTCCCCTGCGCGATGACGAGGATCCGGTCGGCGATGCGCTCGGCCTCCGAGAGGATGTGCGTGCAGACGAGCATGCACCGGTCGCCCGCGAGCTCGCGGATGAGGTCGCGTGATTCGCGGATCTGGGTGGGGTCGAGCCCGTTGGTCGGCTCGTCAAGGATCAGGACCGGCGGGTTGTGCACGAGGGCGCCGGCGAGCCCGACGCGCTGGCGGTAGCCCTTGCTGAGGGTGCCGATGCGGGCCCGGGCCACGTCGCGCAGCCAGCAGCGTTCGATCGCGTACCCGACGGCCCGGGCGCGAAACTCGCGGGCGATGCCGAACAGGCCCACGCGGTACTCCAGATACTCGCCGACGCGCATCTCGGGGTAGAGGGGATTGGACTCCGGCAGGTAGCCGACGCGCCGTCGGGCGGCGGTGGGCTTGTCCTGAGTATCAAAGCCCCCAATGGACACCGAACCTCGATCGGGGAGGAAGTAGCCGGCGATCATCCGGATGGTGGTGGTCTTTCCGGCGCCGTTGGGCCCGAGCAGGCCGGCAACCTGGCCGCTGCGCAGCTCGAATGAGACACCGCGGACGGCGTGTGTCTTACCGAACGATTTATGAACATCGTGCAGGACGACCATGGGAGGCTGGATCCTCCGAAGGGAAACCCCCCGTGTAAGCGCACCTGGGCGATAGTACCGTCGGCAAGTTGCGTCCGTGGGCTGTACGAGCCGAAGGAATCATGTAGAAGGTGCGTACACATCGGCCGGGGCGACAGGCCCCTACAGTCGATTGAAGGGAGGCAGGCGCGTTCATGAGCGGCACGTGTCATGACCGACCCGGCTTCCGGCAGCGTCCGGAGGACGGCGGCGGGGGGGGCGGGATGCCCGCTGGTGACACCATGGATTCCGAAGGCGAAGACCATAAACCGGACTCGCTCGGGGGCTTGGCGGGGGCTGAGCCCCCGAGCCCCGGTTTCGACGCAACGCTCGCGGGTGCCTGCGTGGCGCCGGACTTTGCCGTCCAGTTGCTGGACCTGATCGGGGAGGGCGTGGCGCTCGCGACCCGTGACGGGCGGCTGGTGTCTGCAAACGATTTCATCCGCCGTCTGTCCGGGGGGATGCTGGAGCGCATCGCCGGCGCCTGCCGCCAGTTCAATCGCGAGCACCCGATGCCCCCGCCGGGGGCCAAGGTGCCGTCGGTCCGTGGCGAGGTGGTCTTGGCGGACGTGGACCGCACGTTCGAACTGTCCATCACCCCGGTTTCGGGGGTCATTGCGTCGACGGCGGGGCACGCCGAGGAGCTGGTGCTCGTCGTGCGCGACGCGACGTCGGCGCGCCGGCTCCAGCAGAAGATCAACGCGATCGACGTGGCGGGCAGCGAGCTCGTCCGGCTGGACCCGGAGGTGATCCGCCGTCACAACGCGCACGAGCGGCTCAAGCTGCTCGAGGCCAAGATCGTCCGGGCGGCGCGCGACCTGCTGCACTTCGACCACTTCGCGATCCGGCTGCTCGACGAGCGGTCGGGGAAGCTCGAGCTCGTGATCGGCTGCGACCTGCCCCCTGACTTTGACGCCTTCGTCATCCGCCCGGCGCTGGAGGGGCACGGGATCAGCGGGCACGTGGCGGCGAGCGGGCGGTCGTACGTCTGCCAGGAGACGAGCTCGGACACGCTGTACCTGCCGGGCATCGATGGCGCGCGCTCGTCGCTCACCGTCCCGCTGCGGCTGCAGGACAAGGTCATCGGGATCATGAACGTGGAGAGCCGCTCGCCGGGCGCGTTCGGCGAGGAAGAGCGCCAGCTCGGCGAGATCTTCGCGCGGTACATCGCGGTGGCGCTGCACATGCTCGACCTGCTGGTGGTCGAGCGTTCGACGACGAACCAGACGGTGACCGGACGCGTGGCGACGGAGCTGCGCGAGCCGATCGAGGACATCGCGCACGAGGTCGCGATCTTGCGGGCCTCGGTCTCGGCCTCCGACCCGGAGGCCGCGTCGCACCTGGCCCGCATCGACGCGGACCTCACCGCCATCCGCCAGCGCCTGGTCGAGTGCGCCGCGGGGCCGGCCTCGCTGCTGGGCGTGGAGCAGGCGCTGGCGCAGAAGGGCCCGGACCCGATCATCGCCGGCAGGCGCGTGCTGGTGGCCGACGACGAGCCCCGCATCCGCAAGACCATCGGCGACGTGCTCACGTCGCGCGGCGCGATCGTTACGATCTGCGACGGCGGGGGCGAGGCGATGCGGGCCCTGCAGGGCGCGCCCCCAGGGCACTTCGACCTCGTGCTCTCCGACATCCGCATGCCGGAGTTCAACGGGTACGAGATCTTCGCCGCGGCCAGGAAGGTCTCGCCCGGCGCGCCCGTGATCCTCATGACCGGCTTCGGGTACGACCCCCATCACTCGATCGTCCGCGCCTCGCAGGAAGGGCTGCAGACCGTGCTCTTCAAGCCCTTCCAGGTGGAACGGCTTTTGGACGACGTGCGCAAGGCCCTCACGCCCAGCGCCTGACCGTGCGCCTTGGCGCGGCTCAGGGCCCGGCCGTGCCCCGCGCGGCGATCACCACGCGGGGCAGCGCGTCGATGTCGTGCACCGTGCGGACGCTCTCGAGCAGCGGGGTCGAGGCGACGAGTTCCGCGGCCTGGGCGGCCCGCGCGTCGCCCACCTCGACCATCAGCAGCCCGCCGGGCTTCAGGAAACGCGGCGCTCCGGCGACGATCGGGCGGACGAGGTCGAGCCCGTCCGGGCCGCCCCGCAGCGCCAGGTGGGGCTCGTGGTCGCGGACGTTGCGGCCGACCTTGTCGGGCCACTCGTCGTCGGGTATGTAGGGCGGGTTGGCGAGGAGATAGTCGAAGGCACCCTGGGCGCGTGCGACGGGGTGCCGCTCGAGGGGCTCCAGGAGATCACCCTGCACGAGGTCGATGCGGTCGAGCACGCCGTGGCGCCGCGCGTTGTCGTGCGCCACCTCGAGCGCGTCGGCGGAAATGTCGGTGGCGATCGCGCGGGCGCCAGCGAGGTGCTTGAGGAGCGTGATGGCGATGCACCCCGAGCCCGTGCAGATGTCGGCGATGTAGACGCCCGCGCCGTCGGCGTTGGCGGCGCCGTGGCGCGCGCGGTGGTGCTGGAGCACTTCCTCGACGATGGTCTCGGTGCTGGGGCGCGGGATGAGCACGCGCCGGTCGGTGTGGAAGGGCAGGCCGAAGAACCACGCCTCGCCGGTGAGGTACTGCACGGGCTCGTGCCTGAGGGCGCGGGCGGCGAGATCGCGGAGCGTGGCGCGTTCCAGGGGCGAGGCGGGTCGGTCCGGGTCGGTGTACAGGCGGAGGCGCTCGACGCCCAGGACGTGGCCCAGGAGCATCTCGGCCATGAGGCGGGGTGAATCGAGGCCCTTCTTGGTGAACGCGTCGCCCATCCAGGCGAGCAGGCGCCGGGTCGTCCAGACGTCGGGCGCGTCGCGGGCGGGCGTCGTCACGGGCGGCAGTGTACGGCGGGCCCCGACGGGGCTACTTGCCCTCGAACCAGTTGCGGGCGATGTGCGCGTCGGCCCGCAGGGGCACGTCGAGGGTCATGGATTTCTCCATGCGGTCGACGACGAGGGCGGTCGCCCGCGCGGCGAGTGGCTCGGGGGCCTCGAAGACCAGTTCGTCGTGGATCTGCAGGAGCATGCGGACCGCGCCGGGCGGGATGCCCGGCACGCCGTCGCGGAAGCGCCGGTGCAGGTCGACCATCGCGACCTTGATGAGATCGGCCGCGGAGCCCTGGACGACGCTGTTGATGCTGAGGCGCTCGGCGAGCGACCGGCGCGAGGGGTTGCTCGAACGGATGTCGGGGATGGGGCGCCGGCGGCCCAGGATGGTGGTGACGTAGCCCTTGGAGCGCGCCTGCTCGACGCACTCTTGCAGGAAGGTGGTGATGCCGGCGAACTTGCGCTTGTACCCGTCGATGATGTCGGCGGCCTGTTCCTGAGGGATGCGCAGGCGCCGGGCGAGCCCGAACGCGGTGATGCCGTAGACGATCCCGAAGTTCACCATCTTCGCCCCGCCGCGCTGCTCGCGCGTGACCTGCGCGGGCGGCACGCCGTGGATCTGGGCGGCGACGGCGGTGTGGATGTCCTCGTCGCGCCGGAAGGCCTCGATGAGCGCGGGGTCGCGGCTGAGGTGGGCGAGCAGGCGCAGTTCGATCTGCGAGTAGTCGGCGGTGATGAGCGTGTGCCCCTCGTCGGCGATGAAGGCCCGGCGGATCTCGCGCCCCACCTCGGTGCGGATCGGGATGTTCTGGAGGTTGGGGTCGCTGCTGGCCAGGCGCCCGGTGGCGGCGACGGTCTGGTGAAAGCTCGCGTGCACGCGCCCTGTCGAGGGGTGGATCGCGTCGCGCAGCGCGACGAGGTACGTCGAGACGAGCTTGGTGAGCTGGCGGTACTCGAGGATGAGACGCGGGATGGGCGTAGAGATCGCCGGGTCCTCGGCGAGCGTTTCCAGCACCTCGGCGTCGGTCGAGTAGCCGGTCTTCGTGCGCTTCTGGGGCGCAAGGCCCAGGCCGGGCGGGTCGTCGGCGGGCTTGTTGAACAGCAGGTTCGCGAGCTGGCGCGGGCTGTCGGGGTCGAAGTCGCGCCCGACGGCGATCGTCGCCTCCGACGTGAGGCGGGCGCGCAGGTCGTCGATCTGGTGCTGCAGGCGGCTGCGCTGGCGCTCGAGTTCCGACGCGTCCACCCGGATGCCGTTCCACTCAAGGTCCGCCAGCACCTCGATCAGGGGCATCTCGACGTCGCGCATGAGGGGCGTCAGGTCCAGTTCCTCAAGGCGCGGGAGCGAGAGGTCGCGCAGTTGCAGCGCGACGTCGGCGTCTTCGGCGGCGTAGCGGGTCGCGAGGTCCAGCGCCACCGTGTCGAACGTGCGCTGGTTCTTCCCGCTGCCGATGAGGTCGGTGATCGAGATGTTCGTGCGGCCGAGCAGCGCGAGCGCCAGCGAGTCGAGCCCGTGGCTGGAGCGCGAGGCGTCGATGAGATAGCTGGCGACCATCGAGTCGCACGCGCCGGGCGCTTCGAGCCCGCGCAGCGTGACGCCCGCGCGCCGGAAGATCAGCATGTCGTACTTGAGGTTGTGCCCGCACTTGGCCTTCGCCGGGTCTTCCAGCATCGGGCGGAGGGCGTTCAGCACGCCCGCCTCGTCGATGTGCTGGCCGGTCTCGCACGAGCGGACGGGCACATACCACCCGGTGCCCGGGCGGACGCTGATCGCCACGCCGCAGAGCAGCGCGTCACGCGGCGAGAGCGAGGTCGTCTCGGTATCAACGCTCACCACCGGCGCGGTGCGGCAGGCTTCGACCAGTTCGGCGAGTTCGGCCCGCGTGCGACAGCAGCGGTAGTCGCCCCCGGGGGTCGCCAGCGCCTCGGCGGCGCGCGTGCGCGCGTCGACCTCGGCGAAGAGCCCGTCTCCAGCGCCGGGCTGGCGGCGTTCGGGCGGACGCGGCGCGTCGGGGCTCGGCGGGGGCATGACCGGGGCCGCCCCGTGCAGCAGGCGGACCTCGTCCTGGTACCGGTTGAACCCGAGTTCCTTCAGGATCGGGATGAGGCGCGGCAGGTCGAACCGCGAGACACGGGCGGCGTCGAGATCGAACGCCACGGGCACGTCGCGCCGGAGTGTCACGAGTTCGCGCGCCAGCGGGAGGCGCGGGATCGCCTCGCGGAGCTTCTCGCCCTTCTTGCCCGGCACCTTGGCGGCGTTGGCGAGGAGGTTGTCGAGCGAGCCCCACTCGCGCAGCAGTGCGGCGGCGGACTTCTCGCCCACGCCGTCCACGCCCGGAACGTTGTCCGCCGTATCGCCGACGAGGGCGAGCATGTCGACCGCGCGCGCGGGCGCGAGCCCGGTGTCGGTGCGGAAGGCGAAGGCGTCGTACGCGAGGTCGGTGTGGATGTCGAACAGGGCGACGGGGCCGATCTCGCCCCCGACCGGATGGGCGGGCGAGGCGGCCTCCGGCGAACCCTCGTCCAGCAACTGCTTGAGGTCCTTGTCCTTGGAGATCATCCGGATGCGCAGGTCCGGGTGCGCGGCACGCAGACGGGTCACCAGCGTGGCGATGACGTCGTCGGCCTCGAACCCCTCGGCCCCCAGCACCGGCACGCCGATCTCGCGCAGCAGGCGCACGCAGCGCTGCACCTGGGGGAAGAGGTCCTCGGGGGGCGGGGGGCGGTGGGCCTTGTAGTCCGGGTACAGGCGCGAGCGGAAGGTTCCGCGGTCGTCGGAGACGTCGAGCGCGACGGCGACGTAGTCTGGACGCCCCGCGCGGACGATGCCGGGTTCCTGCGCACGCAGCAGTTTCAACAGCATGCCGACGAACCCGAACGTCATGTTCGTGGGTTCTTTCGTGACCGGGCTGGTCATCGGCGTGCGGATCGCGTGGTAGGCCCGGAAGAACTGCGCGTACCCGTCGATGATGTAGAGGGTGGGCATTGTGGAGCGGCTCAGTCCGTGGATGTCTCGCGGAGGAGCGCTTCGAGGCGCTCGAGGTAGGCGGGGCTCGGCTCGGCCTTACGCCGGGCCATGACGGCGCGGACGACCTCGGTGAAGCGGTCGACGCGGTACCGGCGCAGCCCCTCGTCGGTGGCCCAGGCGAAGCGCGGGGTGGCGCCCTTCACCGGCGCGGTGGTCGCGAACATGCCCCCGGTGTGCAGCACGCAGCCGGTCATCAGGCGCGTGCCGATCGCGGTCTTGACGTGGTCGCCGATGATCGCCCCGAGGAACTGCTCGCCCGTGCGCTCGTACGACGCGCCGGGGCGCGAGACGCCGGTGATCTCGGCGTAGGTGTTCAGCAGGTTCGATCCGGTGGTGCCCGCGCCGAGGTTGACCCACTCGCCCACCCAGGAGTCGCCGATGAACCCGTCGTGGGACTTGTTCGAGTATCCCTGGAAGATGGTGCCCGAGACCTCGCCGTTGACCTTGCACCAGGGCCCGATGGCGGTGAAGGGGCGGATGGTGGCGCGTTCGAGGACGACGCTGTTGGGCCCGATGTAGGCCGGGCCGATGACGATCGCGCCCGGTCGGACGATCGCGCCGGCGTCGAGCACGACCGGGCCGTTCTCGAGGTCGAGGATGGCGCCCGGGAGGACGCGGGCGCCCGCGCCGACGCGGACCTCGCTCCCGCCGAGGCGCAGCGCCTGCGGGCCCGACGCCGCGACGTTGCCCTGCCCGCGCGGGCGTTCGAAGAGATCGTCCCCGGTCGCGGGTTCGTCGGGAGAACCCGGCGCGGGCTGGGCGAGCAGATCGAGGTCGAGGCGGATCGCGGCGTCGCGCGTCCGCCGCACGTGCCAGGGGCGAGAGAGCAACGCCGCGTCGGGCGCGGGGCGGGTCGTCGTCACGCCCCGGGTGGGGTGCGCGGGGTCGGTCGCCTGGGCGGCGTCCACGCAGGCGCAGACGACATGCCCGCTGGCCGGTTCGACCAGGGCTTCGCCCGGCCGCAGCGACAGGGCCTCGGGCGGCGGGAGCACGCAGCGCGCGTTGTAGAGCAGCACGGGCGCGCCGGGCGAGGCGGGGGCGTTCACGGCGTCGGCGTGCGTCAGGCGCGTGAGCATCCGCAGGTGCTCGGGCACCCACAGCCCCGCGATGGTGGCGTTCCACGTGCGGCGGACGCGTTCGAGCGTGGTGAGCGCGCCGGTGCGGACATCGAAGACCGGGCGAAGGTCCGCGAGCGGCGCGAGTTCACCCTGGGCATCGTCGAACACGAGTACGCGGCGCATGGGGCGAGTGTACCCGGCGGGCGGGGAGGCGAAGGACGCCTCACTCCCGACGCCCGAACCGACGCTGCGTCTGGCTCGGCAGGCCCATGATCTCGGCGAGGGGGATGAGCACGAAGGCGAGCGGAACGGCCGCCGCTCCCGTGACCAGCGCCCATCCCAGGCGGGCGAGCATCTCGCCCGAGGGCGTGAACGCGACGGGGTCGATCAGTGCGCGGAACCAGTAGAACGCGAGCAACGCCGTCTGCGCGACGAGCCCCGCGCCCAGCGAGAGGAACCCGAGCGTCAGCGGGTTGCGCCGGATCATCACGCCCCGCAGCGCCAGCACAAGGTGCGCGCCCAGCAGGTACGCGACGGCGTGCGGGCCGACCAGGATCGCCGGCGGGCCCGGCGAGGTCAGCGCCAGGGGGCTGGTGAGATCGATGAGCAGGCCCAGCAGCAGGGCGGCCCAGGACGCGTGGCGCGGGTGCGCGCACATCGCGATGAACATCGCGAGGATGAACACCAGCCCGGGCCCGACCCCGGTGACGCGCAGCCCGATCTCGAGCCCCAGCAGCACCCACGAGGCGATGGCGACGGTGAGGCGGTTCATGGTGCGCCCCCGGACGTCTCGTCGCCCACCTGCTCGGGCACCCAGAGCATGAGTTCCGTCAGGCGGTCGAGGTGCTCGATCGTGGGGCGGACGGTGACCATCCTTCGCAGGGGCTGGTCCTCGCGGGCTTCCACACGCTCGACGCGCCCGACCAGCAGCATGCGGGCGCCGAGCGGCCAGGTGGGGTCGTCGAGACGCACGGTCTGCCCGGGTTCGGGCTCGATGGCGTGCTCGCCGGTGGCGTCGCGCTTGTCCTCGACGGGCCCCCGCAGCGTGCCGTCGGCGCCGGGCTGGAGCGTGCAGCGCAGTCCCTCGGGTGAGTTTTCATCGAGGATGATGATGCAGGTGAGGGACGGCCCGCCGCGCGAGTTCATGACCTGCACGGTGGAGGTTCGCGGCGCGACATCGACGACGCGTCCGATGAGTTGGAGGCCCGGTGCGACGGCGATGGAGTTGGCGCGAACGCCCTGGCGTTCGCCGGCCTGCACGCGCAGGAGCGTGGGCTGGCCCTGCGATACGCCGTAGACCACGCCGGGCACCTGCCGGGTGCGCAGGTCGGGGTTGAGGGCGATGCCGCGCTGGAGATCGCGGATGATCTGGGAGAGGCGGGCGGTCTCCTGCTTCTCGCGGAGGAGGTCCTGGCGGAGGAGTTCGATGTGCTCTTCGAGGACGCGGATGGCGTCGTCGTCGGGGGGCGTGCGGGCGCCCTTGAGCCACCCGACGGTGGCGACGACGGGGCGGCTGATGGGCGCGACGCCGAGCTGGAGTGCGTCGCCGAGGAACGAGGTCCAGCGCAGCCAGCGGAGGGGCAGGAGCGTCGACGTGCCGACGAGGGCGATCACCACGCCGACGAGGAGCCGATTGGACGACGCCGGAGCCATCGACGGTTCCCAGAAACGCGGCCTGTGGCGGGCCGCCGGTGCGCGCGCCGGTCGGTGCGTCCGGCGGGCGAGTTCGGGCTAGTTCTGCATGTCATTCTCGAGGGTGGACTTCCACTCTTCGAGGTGTTCGAGGTAGATGCACGTTCCGCGGGCGACGCAGGTCAGGGGGTCTTCGGCGAGCTTGGTGGGCAGGCCGGTCGCCTTCTCGATGACGTTGGGAAGCCCGCGGAGGAGCGACCCGCCGCCGGCCATGGTGATCCCGTTCTCGACAAGGTCGGCGGCGAGCTCGGGCTCGGCGCGCTCGAGGGTGCGCATGACGGCCTCGGTGATGCCCTGCACGGGCTCGGAGAGGGCCTCGCGGATCTCCTCGCTCGTGATGGAGGTCTTGCGCGGGAGCCCGCTGATCATGTCGCGCCCGCGGACGTCCATCGTGCGTTCGGCCTCGACGCACGCGGCCGAGCCGACCTCGATCTTGATCCGCTCGGCCGTCTGCTCGCCGATCATCATGTTGTACGTGCGCTTCATGTGGCTCATGATCGCCTCGTCCATGTCGTCGCCCGCGATGCGCACGCTCTCGCAGGTGGCGATGTCGGCCAGCGACATGATCGCCACCTCCGTCGTGCCGCCCCCGATGTCCACGATCATGCTGGCGGTGGCCTCGGCGAAGGGCAGGCCAGCGCCGATGGCGGCGGCGACGGGCTCCTCGATGAGGTAGGTACGCCGGGCGCCGGCGCGCTCGGCGGACTGGAACACGGCCTGCTTCTCGACCGCCGTGATGCCCGAGGGGATGGAGATGACCACGCGGGGCCCGAAGATCCGCCCCTTGCCGTTCACCTTGCGGATGAAGTACCCGAGCATCGCCTCGGTGATCTCGAAGTCGGAGATCACGCCGTCCTTCAGCGGGCGGATGGCGGAGATCGAGCCGGGCGTCTTGCCGAGCATTTCCTTCGCGACCCAGCCGACGGCCTCGCCGTTCTTGAGGACCTGGTTGGTGCCCTTGCGCACGGCGACCACGCTGGGCTCGTTCAGAACGATCCCTTGGCCGCGAACCGAGACGAGCGTGTTGCACGTCCCGAGATCGATGCCCATGTCGACACTGAATAGTCCGAGCAGACGGTCCAGCAGCACGCGGCGATTCCCTGCCTCGTTTCACGACGGCCCGACCCGAACCCGAACGGCCGATGCGTCGCGAGCCCACACATTATCGGCTCAATCGGCGGAAAGCCAATCGCCGCGGAACGAACAGCGCCCGCCCCGACGGACGGGACGGGCGCTGGGGTGTACTCGGCCCGGAAGGGCGAGGGTTAGCGCTTCAGGGCGACGGGCTTGGCGTCGGCCGGCGCGGGGGCGTTGGTGGGGGCCGGGGCGAAGTCGCCCGAGTCGGGCGTGATCTCGATGACCGGCAGGCGCTGGGGAGCCGGGGCGGCGGGGGTGAGCCCGCGCGAGCGGCTGAAGTCCAGCTGCACCTTGGCGCGCTCCTCGTAGTTGTTGATGCTCGTCGACTGCGAGAGGGTTTCGAGGCGGGCCTCCTGCTTGGCGCGGATGTCGGCGAAGCGCCCGGTGAGCTGCTGCATGCTGCCGGCGTGGTAGCGGCTGTTGTCGTCGAGCGTGCGCTGGCGCTTCTCCATCATGGTGATCAGGCGCTCGTTGCGGGCGATGGTGTCGACCTGGCGGTCCATCTGCCAGAGCTGGGCCTGGAACTCGGTGTACTCCTGGCGGAGCTGCCCGGCGAGCTGCCCCAGGCGCTGCTCCTGCTGGGTGAGGTAGCCCATGTCGCGCTCGATGTCGGCGGCGCGGGAGACGTAGGCGTCCTGCACCTGCTGGATGGACCGGGCCTTGCCGTACGCCCCGTCGAGGTCGAGGGACTCCTCGTTGAAGACGACGCGGACGATCGCGCCGCCGCGGACGTCCATCGAGGCGGTGCGGGCGGTCTCGGCGCGCCCGATGAGGTCGCGGAGCTGGTCGAGGTCGGCCGACGCGAGGGTCACCACGCGTTCGGTGACCTCGGATTCCTGGCGGAGCTGGCCCATCTGGGCGCGGACCTCGGCGAGGTCGCGCTCGACGGCGGCGATCCGCTCGGGGTACTCGGCGCCGAGCGACCGCATCTGGGCGCGGAGCGCGACGGGGTCCTCGATCTGCTCGTCGATGGCGGAGTTGATGGCCCCGCGCGTCTGCGAGGCGAGGGCGCCGATTCGATCCGGGCCGGCGATGAGGGCCGCCGTGCCCCCGACCAGGCCCGTGATCACTGCGTACCGAACGATGTGCTTGGCGAACGACATTGGAGTCTCCTGCGGCTTTGCCCCGCCGCACCCGTCCGGAGAACACCCCCGGGGCGGGACGCGCGTGTGAGTGCTCGTCGGGGGCGTTGTTGGGAGCGGTCGGGAGAGGATTTCGCGCGGGGAAGCGAAAATGGCGGGTTCTCGGGCGCGGGAATGCGCGTGCCCGGGCGGCGGGGGGCGGTACGATGATGACTGCCCATGCTGACGCCGCTCACCACGGGGTTCGTCGGACGACTGCGCGCCAACGACCAGGCGGCGTGGTTCGAGCTGTGGGAGACGTTCGGGCCGGTGGTGCGGGCGCAGCTCACGAAGTGGGGCAAGGGACGGATCGGCAGCCAGACGGTGCAGGACCTGTCGCAGGAGACGCTGGCCGCCCTCTCGGAATCGATCGATCGGTACGACCCCGCGCGGGGCGCGCGGTTCTCGACCTGGCTGCTGGCGATCGCCAAGCACGTGCTGGGGGATGAACTGGACCGGCGGCACGCGCAGAAGCGGGGCGGGAACAAGCGCCCGACGGAGCTGGACGAATCGTGGATGGCCGCCGGGCCGGGCGCGTCGGTGGATGCGGCGTACGAGGCGGCGATCTTCCGCGCGAAGGTCGAGGCCGCCATCACGCTGGTGCAGAAGGAATCGGAATTCACGGACTTTTCGATCTACGCGATGCGGGTCCTGGAGTGCAAGCCGGGGAAGGACGTGGCGGACGCGCTGGGCATCAGCGAGCCGACGGTGAGCCGCCGTTTGGCGAAAGTGCGGGACGCGCTGCGGATCAAGCTCGCGGAGGTGATCGCGACGTATTCCTTTACGCCCGAGGAACGCGAGGAGGCAGCGCGAAACGGGCTGGCCGTGACTCCCAAGCAAGAGCGGGCCCCCGCCGACGACGCCCTGTTCGACGAGGCCATCGCCGAGATCTACCACCGGCAGATGGAGCTGCGGCGTCAGGACCAGGCGGACCGGCTCGTGTAACCCGCCGGGAGGTCGACATGAGTCCGCTCGCCGCCATCGTGACCCTGCTTGCCATCGCCGCGGCCGTCGTGCTGGGCATCGTGTTCATCGCGTACGTGTTCGTGCCCCTGCTGAAGGGCGCGGGGTGGCTCATCCGCCATGTGTTCCGGTTCGTCGCGGGCGAGGTGACGGACGTGGCCCGTCTGATCGGGGCGCTGTTCCTCGCGGTGTTCTACGTGCCGGTGATCCTGCTGAACATCGTGATCGGGCGCTGGTCGGCCGCGGGGCACTTCGGGCGCGCGCTGACGAACGAGGGGCGGGCGCTGGGCATGTGCCTGTACCGCATCGTGCTGGCGCACCCGGCGCGCCTGCTCGGGGTGTCGGGGCTGGTCGAGGGGTTCGAGCGGCGCCTTCCCGCGGCGATGGCCGAGGCGCCCACGGCGGACGCGCCCGCGGGGCGTGCGTCGCGGTTCGAGGGGTACACCATCGTGGGGTCGCTCGCGCCCGGAGGCTCGGGGGCGAAGCTGTACATCGCCGACGTGACGAGCGAGAAGCGCCGGGTGCTGGCCAAGGCGGGGATCGAGGTCCCCGGGCAGGTGGTGCTGAAGTGCTTCTCGCTGCGCGAGGGCTCGTCGCTGCCGCAGATCGTGCGGGAGAGCCGCTCGCTGGACGCGGCGAAGAAACTGGGGCTGATCCTCGACCACGAACTGACGAACGAGCAGTTCTTCTACGCGATGCGGTACGTGCCGGGCGAGTCGCTGGCGGGGATGACGAAGGTGCTGCACGCGTCGAGCCCCTCGGGCGGGCTGGGCGAGGCGCAGATGCGCTCGGCGCTGTCGTACGTGTCGGACCTGGTCGGCACGCTCGCGGTGTACCACCGCGGGGGGCTGTGGCACAAGGACGTCAAGCCCGACAACGTGATCATCGACCGCGACGGGCGGGCGCACCTGGTGGACTTCGGCCTCGTCTCGTCGCTGCGCTCGGCCATG
The DNA here is from genome assembly GCA_033763975.1 of Planctomycetota bacterium. Classification (NCBI taxonomy): domain Bacteria; kingdom Pseudomonadati; phylum Planctomycetota; species Planctomycetota bacterium. The sequence goes on along the minus strand of JANRJM010000003.1, from coordinate 7,185 downwards.
ACGCTGACGACGCACGGCACCGAGTACTTCCGCGACCCGGAGATGGTGCGCCTGGCGCTCAAGGGCGTGAAGGTGCACGAGGTCGACGGCACGAAGTTCGACATCTACGGCGCCGGCGCCGTGCTGTACGCGGTGGTGGAGGACTCGTTCCCGGCGCACGGGGTGCTCTCGCAGGTGACGCGCCGCTGCCCGGAATCAGTCCGGTGGATCATCCGCCGGGCGATGAGCGACTACCAGCAGCGGTACCCGTCGGCGGAAGCGATGCTGGCCGACCTCGAGGCGGTGCGCACGGCGCTGGACCCGTTCGCGGTGCGCCCGGCGGACCTGCCGAGCGTGCGCGGGAACTTCGGCCCCGGGGCCGGGTTCGGCGCGGAGGAGCGCATGCCGGGCGAGAGCCCGTTCCCGCCGACTCCCGGCGCGGTGCCGCCCGCGCCGATGCCGGTGGTCGAAACGCCCGGTGCTCCGGCGCCGGGCGCGGGCGTGGGCGCGCCCGGCGAGGGCCAGCGGCGCACCGCGCCGGCGATCCGCGTGGTGGACTGGTGGACCGGTCGCAGTGAAATTGGCGGGGCGGGGCGGGCTCGCCCGGTCGAGCCGAAGGGCGGCGCCACGCCGGTCGGGGTGCCCGCGGGCGCGGTGTGGCCCGGAGCGCCCATGGGAGCGCCGGTGGGCGCACCCATGGGAGCGCCCGTGGTCGCCGCGGTGGCCGCGTCGCCCGATCCCGGGCGCGCTCGCCGGAGCGCGGAGGCGCAGATCGCCGCGGCGAAGGCGCGGCGCGATGCGCGCCGTGGTCGTGCGGCGCATCGCCCCGTCGGCGGGACGCCCCCCAAGGTGTGGAACGCGGGCGTCATGGCCGCGCTGCTCATCTTCGTCGGCAACGTGATCGGCTGGAGCGTGGTGCTGGCGACGCGCGACGCGGACGAGTCGGACGCGGGCGTCGCGATCGCGGCTCCCGAACTCCCGCCCGGCCTGCGGGGTGACGTGGAACGCGCCGTGCACGCCGGATGGGTTGCGTCGCTGGCGGGCGACGACGCGCCGACGATCCTGGCCACGAGCGACGAGCTCGACGGCACGAACGTGCTGATCGTGAGCGACCTGCGCGAGCCGCTGAGCGACGACGTTCGGCGGCGTTTGACCGTGACATCGGCGGCGATGGTCGACGCCGGGGCGTGCGTGCGGGGCGACGTGCCCGCGGGCGTCGAGGCGTGCGACGGCGAGATCGACGTGGTGATTCTGCTGGCCTCGCTGCGGGCGCGCGTGGGGCTGACGCCCCTAGATACCGCGGACGCGGCGCGATCGATCACGGCGTGGCTTTCCGAGCGTGACGACGTGGACGTGGTGGTGTGGTTTGCGCCGGCGCCCGGACCGGCCCCGGCGAACGGGGCTGAACGAGGCGGGATTCCCGGCGTGCAGCCCCGCGTGCACGTGTTCACGGACGACGGGCCGGGCGCGTCGATCGCCAGCGAGACGTCGGGCGTGGCGGTGCGGCATGGTCGGCGCGAGTCGCCCCGCCGGACGGGCGGGCGGGCCAAGGCCGCGCACGCCGGGTCACGCTGAGCGCGAGAGGTCGGCCAGGGCGTGCAGCGTGCGGGCGGCGGCGCCGGAATCGATGGCGTCTGCCGCGGCGTCAACGCCCTGGCGCCAGTCCGACGCCGCCCCGCCGACAACGAGCGCCGCGGCGGCGTTGAGCAGCACGATGTCGCGTGCCGGTCCTGTGTGCCCGGCGAGCACGCCCCGCGCGATGCGAACGGCGTCGTCGAGGTCGAGGGCGTCGAGGTCTTCCGCACGCGGCGCGGGCAGGCCGAGCGGCGCGGGATCAAACCGCTCGATGCGGACGGCCCCGTTCTCGACGTGCCCGATGCGCGTGGGGCCGGTGGTGCTGATCTCGTCGATGCCGTCGTCGGCGTGCACGACCATGGCGCGCGAGGCGCCCAGGGCCGCGAGCGTGTGCGCGACAAGGTCGACGAACTCGGGGCGGTAGACGCCCAGCACCTGGCGCGAAACGCGCGCGGGGTTCGAGAGCGGGCCGAGCAGGTTGAAGATGGTGGGGAAGCCCAGCGCGCGGCGGGCGGGCGCGACGTGGCGCATCGCCGGGTGGTGATGGATCGCGAAACAGAAGCACACGGCGCACTCGCGCAGGCACCGAGCCTGCACGTCGGGCGGAGCGTCGACGTTCACGCCCAGCGCGCCGATGACCTCGGCGGAACCACGCCCGGAGCGGCCCCGGTTGCCGTGCTTGGCGACGCGGACGCGTCCGTTGCCCGCGGCGGCGGTGACGATGGCCGAGAGGGTGGAGATGTTGAACGTCTTGCGCGCCCCGCCCGTGCCGCAGGTGTCGATGACCGTGCCGGGCATCGCCTCGACGCCGGGGATGGGCGTGACGTGCCGGCGCATGACGGTGGCGCCGGCGAGGAGTTCCAGGGGCGTGGGCCCGCGGGCGGCGAGGAGGCCGAGCGCGGCCCCGATCTGCGCGTCGTGCAGGCGCCCTTCGAGCAGGTCGGTGAAGAACGCCTCGCCCTGCTCGCGCGACCACGTGCCGCCCGAGGCGAGCACGCGGAGCGCGTCGCGCACGCGCGCGTCGGCCTGCTCTTGCGGGGCCTGCGCGTGGGATTCGGGTTTCCCGCTGTGCATGGGCCCACGGTATTCGCGCCGGCGCGGGCACGCTTCGACGCGAGGCGGGCGCCGCTCGATCCCTATGATCCGGGCGTGCACGCGCGACACGGCATGCTGGACGCGGTCGTACGCCGGGCGCGTCTGCGGCGCACGGCGCAGCAGGGCGCGGTGCTGGGCGCGTGGGGCGCCGGCGCGGGGCTCGCGGCGGGTGGCGCGTGGATCGGCGTGTGGCGTCTGGCGCTGGGCGAGGCCGTGAGTGATTGGCCGCTCGCGTTGGTCGCCGGCGCGATGGCGGGCGCGCTCGTCGGGGGCGTTGTCGCGGTGTCGAGGCGGTGGGACGCCGCGCGAACGGCCCGTGAACTCGACCGGCGTCTGGGGCTGCACGATCGCCTGGCGAGCGGGCTCGAGGCCGCCGACGCGGGGCACGCCGCCGACCCGGTGCGCCGTCTGGTGCGCGACGATGCGGAGCAGTTCGCGGGCGGGGTCGGCGTGTCGCGGGCGCTGCCCTGGAGCGCGGTGCGGACGAGCCCCGGGCTGGTGATCGCGCCGCTGGCGGCGGCGGGCGCGGTGCTGGTGGGTCTGTTCGTCCCGCGAGTCGAGCGAGAGGCCGCCGGCCCGGCGGCGCCGGCGCCCGAGACGGCGCGGGCGGTGGAGGAGGTCATCCGCGAAGTGCGCGAGGCGGTGCAGGCGGACGAGGCGGGGGCGGGCGTCGGAGCGGGCGGCGCCGACGAGCGTGCGATCGCGGAGTTGGAGTCGGAGCTGCGCGCGGGCGAACTCTCCGAGGACGAGGCGCGGGCGCGGGCGGCCCAACTGGCCGAGCAGGCGGCGGAGCGCGCTGAACAAGAAGCACGCCGGGCGGCGGAGCAGAGCGACGCGGTGCGCGAGGCGTTGGCGCGGGCCGCGGCGGATCGCGCGCGCACAGGACAGGCGCCCGACGTGGGCGCGTCGGCCGAAGGAGCGGGGGACGCGTCGCCGGCGGACGAACTGCGCGAGGCGCTGTCGCGTGGCGACGTGCAGGGGGCCGCGGAGGCGGCCCAGCGTCTGGCGCAGCGGGCGCCGCGGTTGACGCCCGAGGATCGCGAAGCGCTGGCCCGCGACCTGCGGGCGATGGAGCGGTCGCTGGCGCGAGACGTGCCCGCGGAGACGCCGCCCGAGGACGCGCCGCCGGATGGTGGAGGCGAGCCGGGCGGGCCGAGTGATGCGGGCCAACAGGGCGAGCAGGGCCAACAGGGCGAGCAGGGCCAGCCGGGCGAGCAGGGCGAGACTGGGCAGCCCGCGGCGCGAGAAGACACCGTGCCGCCGGAGGGGCGCGTGGCCCCTCCCGCGCAACCGGACGCGCCACCGGAACGGGGCGCCGAACCGGGCGAGGAATCCCGCGCGAGCGAGGCGGCTCGGGAGCGCGGCGACCCTGCGTCGGCGGAGCCGCGTGCACCCGATCGCGGCGCGGGCGCCGGCGAAGACACGCGCGCGAGCGACGCGCCCCCGCCGGGCCAGCGCGACGAGCGGTCGGGGGCGGACGAGGGCGCGAGCCGGAGTGGTGAGGGCGAGGAGAAGCCCGCGGGTTCGGATGCGTCGGAGCGGGTACGCCGCGTGCGTGAGGCGGTCCGTCGCGCGAGTGAGGCGGTGGACCCGCAAGACACGCAGCAGCCGCAGCCGGGCGAGCAGCCGCAACCGGGACAACAGCCACAGCCGGGGCAGCAGCCACAGCCGGGACAACAGCCACAGCCGGGGCAGTCACAGCCGGAGCAGTCACAGTCGGGCGACCAGCCGCAACCGGGTGAGCAGCCGCAACCGGATCAACCGGGGCCATCGCCGCAGGATTCGCCGGGCGGCGCGGGCGGGACCGAGGCCCTCCGCGAACTCGCGGACGAGCTGCGCCGCAGCGCCGAGGGTGCGCAGGATTCTCGCCGGCGCGCGGGCGACGCACGACGGCTGCGCGAGCAGGCCCGGCGGCTGCTCGAAGGGATGAGCGACCAGGAACGCCGCGAGTTGGAGCGACTGGCGCGCGATCTGCAAGAAACCGACGGCCCGCGGCCCGACAACCAGCCGCCTGACGGGCAGCCGCCTGACGGGCAGCCGCCCGACGGGGCGCCGCCGGAGAGCCCGCCTTCCGGCGCCCCGCAGCCCGGTGGGCAAGGCCCGCGTGGGTCCGAGCCCGGCCCGCAATCGGGCGATCAGCCGGCGCGCGAGCCCGGGGGCGCGGGCGCGGGCCAGGATGGCGGGCGCCAGCCGGGTTCGCGGCGTGCGACGGGGCCGCGCCCGGAGCTTCCTGCAGACGCCCCAGGTGAGCCGAACGGGGCGGGGCAAGGCGGTCAACCGGGCGAGCAAGGCCGGCCGCACGGAACGGACGCGCGCCCCGGCGACGGGCAGCCGGGCGGCGCGCCCGGGAACCCCGGCGGCGCGGGGACGGGCGCGGGCACGGGCGCGGGGCCGCGCCTCGCGCCGGGCGAGCGCCCCATGCCGCGAGAGGGCGGGATCGTCGACGCGACCGGAGGGAGCGTTCCCGCGGGCGAGCGTGTGATCGCGGAGTGGGAGTCGACGGCGGGGGAGGGCCCGGCGGGGTCGGCGCGCCCGACGCTGTCGGAAGGCGTGCGCGAGGCGGCGCGGAGCGCGGAGCGCGCGGTGGAGCAGCGGGCGGTGCCGCCGGAGTACGCGGACTTGGTGCGGCGCGTGTTCCGACGGTACCTGGAGCGTGTGCCGCCGGCGGGCCCGAGGTAGGGGGCACCGGGGCGGGTGGTCGTCCGTACACTGCGTGAGATGCGCGTTCGTCTCTCGTTGCCGGCGAAGTGCCTGCTGGTGTTCGGCGGGGCGATCGTGCTGATCGTCGCGGCGGCGCTGTGGGCGCCGTGGCTTCGGATGACGTTCCTGGTGGACGCGGGGCAACGGGAACTGTCGCGCCAGATGATCGACACGTGGGAGCGGCTGGGCAGGGTTCCGGCCAGCCCGGAAGAGGCGTTCCTGGTGGCGCCAACCGTGCCGCGCGCCGAGCGGGCCGGGATCACGGCCCGGGATCTCACGCTGGCGGCGGCGGAGACGGAGGCGGAGCGCGACGCGTTCGTGCGCGAGGCGCTGGACGCGTTCTCGCGGGACGCGTCGCTGGTGGACTATCAGACCGCGCGCTGGGAGGGCACGAGCCGCGAGTACCGCTACGCGAAGGTGCACCGCGTGCGCGAGCAGGGCGGGACGAGAATCACGCGGATCGTGGTGCTGCAGCGCCGGTCGCTGGAGGCGGCCCGCCTGCTGCTGCTGAACTCGGGGTTCATCGTGGCGGCGGGGCTGCTGGTGGGCGCGCTGGCGGTGCTCGTGTTCTACGTCATCACGCGCAAGCTCGTGCTGCAGCCGGTGCGGTCGCTACGCCTGGCGGCGGAGCGCGTGCGCGAGGGCAACCTCGCGTCGAGGTCAGACATCCGCACGGGGGACGAGTTCGAGGAACTGTCCGAGACGCTCAACTCGATGCTGACGGACCTGCAGGCGTCGCAGGACCGCCTCCGCGCGATCAACACGGCGATGGACGTGAAGCTGCACGAGCTGGCGGAGAGCAACCAGGCCCTGTACCAGGCGGCGAAACTGAAGGGCGAGTTCCTGGCGAACGTGAGCCACGAGCTGCGGACACCCCTGAACTCCATCAACGGGTTCGCGGAGCTGCTGGTGGAGCAGGCGCGCGCGGACGCGGCCCAGGCCGACGCGGCGCCGAGCGTGCTGAAGCGGATCCGGTACCTCGAGAACATCCAGAACGCGGGACGGAGCCTGCTGGCGCTGATCAACTCGCTGCTGGAGATGGCGCGGATCGAGGCGGGGCGCGTGGACGTGCGGGTGGAACGGGTGAACATGCGCGACGCGTGCGAGGGGCTGGTGGCGCTCATCCAGCCGCTGGCGGACAAGAAGGGCGTGCAGGTGCGGCTGGAGGTGGGCGAGGACGTGCCGGTGGTGACGACCGACCCGCGCAAGTTCCAGCAGATCATCTTCAACTTCCTGTCGAACGCCGTGAAGTTCACGCTGCCGGAGGAGAAGACCGGGCGCCCGCCGCAGATCACGCTGCGGGCCGAGCGGCTGGTGGCGAGCGCGCCGGGCGAGGAATCGCGCGTGCGGATCAGCGTGATCGACAACGGGCCGGGCATCCCCGCGGACGAGCGGGCCCGCATCTTCGAGAAGTTCTACCAGCGCGACGCGACGCACACGCGCGAGCACACCGGCACAGGCCTGGGCCTGTCGATCTCCAAGGAACTCGCGGGCGTGCTCAGCAGCGAGATCCAGGTCGAGAGCGAGGTCGGGCGCGGCTCCATGTTCTCGCTCATCATGCCGGTGGATTTGCAGGCGATCCCGCGGGAAGAGGCGGCCCTTGAGGCGAAGTTCAAGGGCGTGCTGTCGGGCGTGCGGGCGTGGGAGTGAGGCGGGGCGCCCTAGGTCGCGCCCTCGTCGGTCTCTTCGAAGCGTCGGGCGGCGCGCCGCTTGGCCGCGAGCAGGCCACCCTCGCCCGCGTCGGGCGGCGCGTCGGACGCCCGCGCCGCGGACGGCGGGGGCGCGAGCACGACCGGGGCGCCGGTGTCGGCGCGAAGGCCCGCGAGGCGCTCGGCC